>DAOVAE010000026.1 GCA_030671225.1 Desulfobacteraceae bacterium | reverse complement strand
CACACAGCCGTCCTTTGCGGCTAAAGGCGCAAATTTTTCGCTAGTACCGCCACCTGCTGAAAAAAGGGCAATATCAACACCTTTAAAAGAGCTCTCTGTCAATTCCTCAACAGCAACCGAATCACCCCTGTAATCAACCTTGAGTCCCACAGAACGACTTGATGCCAATAATTTAATATGGTTAGTCGGAAATTTTCTTTCCTCAAGGCAGGATATCATTTGATTCCCGACGGCACCTGTTGCACCTGCTATGGCAACATTAAATTTCTTTTTAACCATTTAGAACTTCCTTTTTTGTAATATTTTAGTTCTTTGAAACAATTAGATTTCAAACGATGGGTTTTTAGTTAATAATATACTTACACCATTGTTAAGTGCGGCTCGATCTGTGCTCGTCTAAATCACCGGTTCCGGACGCTTTTTGTTTTATTCTTCTTTGATGTCTAATGGCATTGAAAGGACCTGAAATAACATAAGCAAGCCCTAAAATAAACAGGGCAATGGATGGCTGGGCAGCAATAAAAATCAATATCAGGATTATGGCAACCAGAACATTAAAATTCATTTTTTTAAACAGTTCTGGTTTTTTAAAACTATTATATTTTATGGTACTTACCATTAAAAAGGAAAGAATATAAAGCAAAACCAGAATGAATATGGGATTTATTTGACCTGCCGTGTTAAATCTATGACAAAACAAAATGGTTGTTGCCGACATACCTGCTCCGGCCGGAATCGGAAGGCCTACAAAGTGATCGCTGCTTACGACACCAACCTGCGAGTTAAAACGGGCCAGGCGAAGAGCACCGCAGGCCATGAAAAGGAATGCAGCCAGCCAGCCGATTCTCCCTAACGGTTTTAAAGCCCATAAATATATCATTATACCCGGTGCAAGACCAAAAGATATAAGGTCTGACAAAGAATCATATTCAATGCCGAATTTGCTTGTGGTATTGGTAGCCCTGGCAATTTTACCATCCATAATATCAAACACCACTCCAATAATAATAGCTATAGCAGCGGCAACAAATTTGCCGTCTATGGAAGCTATAACTGCATAGAAACCGCAGAAAAGATTTAGCGATGTAAATATATTGGGCAAAATGTAAATTCCGAGACGTGATTTTTCTTTTTTTAATCTTTTTGTTTTTCTCATGTCAAATCTCCTAAAACAGACGTCCCTGCCTTTACCCTGTCTCCAACAGCTACATTCAGATTTGTGTCAGGCGGCAGATAAACATCGAGACGTGATCCAAAACATATTAAACCGAAACGCTGCCCGCGGGCAACAGTGTCACCTTCCTGTACTTTACAGATAATACGCCTTGCAATCAGACCTGCAATCTGAACCATGCAAATATTTTTTCCTTGTTCGTTTTCAATAAAAACCGCATTGTGTTCGTTATGTTTTGAAGCCTTATCCAGATTGGCGGAAAAAAATTTTCCGGGATAATAATGAACCTTTTTTACGAGTCCTTCATGTGGAATACGATTTACATGAACATTAAATATCGACATGAAGATACTAATTTTTATACATGCACCTTTAAAATACAGGCTGTTTACCACTGGCTCCGCAAAAATAACCTTACCATCGGCCGGTGAAACCACAGCATGTTTATGATTCGGTATTACACGGTCCGGATCCCTGAAAAAATAGGATATGAAAAAGGTAACAAAAAGACCGATCAGAGCCAGAACGGTCAGTCCCAGAACTGCGAAAACAGCAGTTGTGAATACAGAGGCAAATATATAAGGATACCCTGCACTTACCACAGGAAAAGCCGTGTGGTTCGGCGGGTCAGACCAAAAAAAATCACTCATCAAATATATCCTGCCTGAAGTTGAATAATTTAAATAAACTTATTTAAATATCAATAATAATTGATATTGTCAATAATAACCTAAACAATTAATTTTTTACGAGTTCGTCAGATTTAGCTCTGCATCAGATCTTCGGATATAATGCGGAATAAATAGGTCGAGATTATCCGTATCGTATTTTTCAAATCTATTCATGCTAAGATACGCCACAGTTGAAGCCCGGATCGTATTTTGAATGGAAGGAGCAAAAAAAGCTGATTCGCCTATCTTCTTTAAAAGCATTTCTTGATAAAGCAGAGCACCATCGCCTACAAATATACATTTTTCATTAATGTCACATACAGCTTTTTCAGGGGGAAAGACCTGCTCCTCTGTCTGTTTTTTTAAATATCCGTTTATAAATCTGTATCGGGAAAAGTAAACCTCTCCCCTGCGTGCATCTACAAACGGGCAGATAAGATATGGAGAAAAAGAGGCCTGCATAGCGAGCGCGTCAAGGCTTGAAACACCCACAACAGGCTTTCCTGAAGCAACAGCAAGACCCTTGACCGAACTAATCCCGATGCGCAGGCCTGTAAAAGTTCCTGGACCCCTGGTTACGGCAAAGCCGTCCAGTTCAGAAAGAGCCAGACCTGACAAACTGATGACTCTGTTTATCATCTCCATTAAATGTTTGGAATGCGTCTGCTCCCTGACTATCGTCGTTTCGGCCAACAAGGAACTTTTATCGATAACGGCAACGCTACAGCTTTTTGTAGCCGTATCAACGGCAAGTATCTTCATGAGTAATAGGTAATAGTTTATGTGTTATAGGTTATAGGTTTTTGAATTTTTAGCCCATTACCTATCACCTATTATCCATAACCCTTTCATCAAAGGCAAGGGAAAGAACTTTTTCCATGTTTTTTACAGGAACAAAGTTGATTTTGCGTTTTATGTTCAACGGAATCTCAACCAAATCTTTCTTGTTCTTCTCGGGAATAATAACTGAACGAATTCCAGCTCTTAAAGCGCCTAATGCTTTTTCTTTCAAACCACCTATAGGAAGTACCCTCCCCCTGAGCGTGATTTCACCTGTCATGGCCACATCTTTATTTACCGGCCTATTCACTAAAACAGAAATAAGCGCTGTAGCCATTGCAATACCGGCGGATGGTCCGTCTTTAGGTGTTGCGCCCGCCGGAACATGAATATGCACATCCTTATTTTCAAAAATATTTTCTTGAACGCCCAAAGAAGAAAGGTTTGCCCGGGCATAACTAAGGGCAGCCCGAGCGGACTCTTGCATAACATCTCCGATTTGACCGGTTATGATTAGTTCTCCCTTACCACTTATTAAGGACACCTCTACATACAAAACCTCACCACCGACCTGGGTCCAGGCTAGACCGGTGGATAAACCGACCTGGCTATTTTCTTGATCCATTTCAGAGAAATATTTTGGAACACCTAAGTATTGCTGCAGGTTGTTTTTTGTGATCCGAAAAGGTCCTTTATCTCCTTCGGCGATTTTTCGCGCCACCTTGCGGCAAAGAGCTCCTATCTCGCGTTCAAGATTTCTTAAGCCGGCTTCGGAGGTGTATTCTGTTATGATCTGATGCAATGCCCCCGGGCTGATTGTCATGGTTTTGGAAGTTAAACCATTCTCCTTGATTTGACGCGGGACAAGGTGCCTTTGGGCGATAGCCTTTTTTTCTTCTTCTGTATATCCGGAAAGTGTAATAACCTCCATCCTGTCAAGAAGCGCTGACGGGATGGTATCGGTCAAATTTGCCGTGAGAATGAACATAACCTTCGAAAGATCAAAGGGTAAATTAAGGTAGTGATCACTAAAAGCAGAGTTCTGTTCGGGATCAAGGGCTTCTAAAAGAGCCGATGAGGGATCTCCGCGAAAATCAGAGCCGAGCTTGTCAATCTCATCCATCATGAAAACAGGATTGTTTTTACCACATTGCTTTAAACCCTGTAAAATGCGTCCAGGCAAGGCGCCGATATATGTACGGCGGTGCCCTCTGATTTCAGCTTCATCGCGTATACCGCCAAGTGAAATACGGATAAATTTTCGTTTCATGGCACTTGCTATAGCCTGTCCCAGGGAAGTCTTCCCCACACCAGGCGGTCCCACAAAACAGAGAATAGGGCCTTTCATTTTGGGTTGAAGCTTTCGTACGCTTAAATATTCCAGTATACGGTCTTTTACCTTGTTTAGCCCAAAATGGTCCTTGTCTAAAACCTTTTTGGCATATTTAACATCAATTATATCCCTGGTCGTTTTACTCCAGGGCATATCGACCATCCAGTCCAAATATGTTCGAATAACCGAGGCTTCGGCAGAGTCAGGATGCATCTGATCCAGACGTTTCAACTGCTTTAAAGATTCTTTATTAGCTTCATTTGACATTCTGGCATTTTTTATCTTTTTTTTGTAATCCTCTATCTCCAGTGATTTTTCATCGCTCTCACCAAGTTCCCTGTGGATCGCCCTAACCTGTTCTCTCAAAAAGTAGTCTCGCTGATTTTTCGAAATTTCATCCCTTACATCAGACTGGATCTTAGCCTGCATGGATGATAGCTCCACTTCACGTGAAAGAAAGTCGTTTACTTTCTCAAGACGTTTGACAGGATCGATAAGTTCGAGCAGAATCTGGGATTCATCAATTTTCAATCTAAGATTTGATGCAACAAGATCAGCAAGTTTCCCCGGATCATCGATACTTTCCAAAACAGTGGTGACATCAGTGTTCATTTCACCACGCAAAGCCAATATATTTTCGGAGTGCTCCCTTACATTCCGCATCAGGGCTTCAATTTTCAGATTGATTTCCTCAACCGGGCTCTCCTCAACAATTTCAATTTTTGCAAGATAAAAAGATTTTTTTGAAACATATTTAACTATCCTTGCCTTTGCGATACCCTGCACAAGGGTCTTAATGCTGCCATCTGGAAGTTTCAGCATTCGCAGGATCCGGCCCACAGTGCCGATAGTATATATTTGATCCGGCTTCGGGTTTTCAATGCCCGGGTCCTTTTGGGTAACCAAAAATAAAAATCCGTCTTTTGCCACTGCTTTTTCCACAGCAAGAATCGATTTTTCTCGTCCAACAAAAAGTGGAAGGAGCATGTCATTAAAAATTACAATATCCCTTATCGGCAATAAAGGAAGTGTATCGGGTAAAGTTGCATCCTTGTCATTTTCTTCAATAATGCTGATAAGGTCATCCTTGTCAGTTTCAGCCATTTTTTTCTCCTGCTATAATTATTTATGAACTCGTATAAAGTTATTTTCTGACCTTTTTAGGAAAGCATCAATATTATAAGACATAATTCTATTTTGACAATATCTATCCTTATGTTTTATTAACTCAATCAAGCTTTGACAGCCTGTTTTCCCCGAATTTCATGGGAAGCACTATTGCAATAATGTTAATTATAAAAGCTATGGCAAACGATCCGATTATCCATATCCACTCAAAAGGGTTTAAAACCCTTTCTTTTATTCCAGCCATAAAGAGATTATAAACAGGGCCTGCCTCAATTACAATTACGGCTCCTATATATCCGGCACACACCATCATAAAGAGAAGTCCGCCGAAACTAGTGACGGCTTGAGCAGGGTTTTCGGATTTAAAATCAGGGTACGCAGCACCGAAGCCTATCCCCATTGATACAACTCCAGGGACCAGAAAAAATATGTTGATTATTGAAAGTGCCATCATAAAGGGCGTAACTTTAAGCATGATGTTCGTTGTAATGATCAGAATTTCGGTTAAAATCAGCAGGGGTAAAAAATATATAAAAAACTTTATCCAGAGATATTTCCTAAGCGGTATTGGAACTGATTTTACCATCCAGAATGCCTCTCTTTCACTGCTGACAGCAGGATAAGCGAAACGGGCCGTTACCGCAGTAAGAACAAAGCCTGCAAGGCCCATATTCAGAAAGGAAAGAAGATTCTGGAGGTATACGATCTTTATGGGCGCCTTTTCAAGGGGAAGAACATTGAAATTGTAAATATATATGACAACAAGAGCCGCTATAAGAAAGAGCTGTGACCACTGCGTCTGATCTCGAAAAAAAATTCGGACCTCCTTTAATGTAAATGCCCTGACCGGGCGTGATAGAAATCCTAAGAAAAGTCTGCAGGACGCGTTGTATTTTATAAGCCTAACCTGCGCTGTCCTGGTCTTTGAAAGTCCTTTAAAGTAAATGGCATCTGCAATAATGATAACCATAAATACCATAACTCCGGCGAAGCTCAATGAAAGCGCAGAGTGAAACAGCCCTTTCATGATATGACCATTAAGTACAGACTTCATGCTGTCAAATGCCCATGTGCTCGGAAGGTATACCGGTGCCGGAGTCTTTAAGGCTTTAAGATAAATAAGAGCGGTAGAAAAAACCTCGGGATCAACCAAACGTTCCGGACGTAAAAATCGAAAAACAAAAAAGAGTACCAGAAAAAAGCAAAGACCAAAGAATATAAGTATGCCTCTTATACGGCTTGCCGAAAAGATATTTACAGCGATTATAACCGGAACGGCACTTATACCTGATGCAATAATTAAAAGGGATAAAAGTGTTATTACAACATTGCCATAATAAAAAGGACCGGCCTGATAAACAATGCCGTATGAAATAAAGACCGGAAGTGTATATAAAATGACCATCCACGAACTGTCTATGGTGCTTTCTATCCACCTTGCAATAAAAATCTTATAACTGGAGACCGGCATGGAATGCACAAGAGACAGGTCTCTGCTGAGATACAGCTTGGATATGGATGTAAGGACACTGCTGAAAATAAGGAGGAAAAAAATAGTAATGAGTGCCATGGAAAGCAATTTGTAGGCAAGGATATCACCCAGTTCTGCTATCTCCTTGAAATAGCCGAGGACACGCAGTGAAACAGCAAATAACCCGCCCCAGAAGAGCGTGCCGATTGTTCCGAACAATAAGAGCTTAAACAACCCGCCCCTGTTGCTTTCTGAAAAGCCCTTATTTTTAAAAGAATAAAACCTCGGCTGTAAAAGTGTGATGATATCTTTCATTCTTCTGTTAATCTTATGAATATCTGCTCAAGATCTGCATCAATTGCATCGACGTCACGCTTTAGATCTTCAGCAGTGCCGGTAGCTATAAGTGATCCTTTATGGATTATACCGATACGATCACATATATCATCGGCCACCTTCAGGGTATGGGTCGACATGAAAATAGTTACACCTTTTTTTGCAAGACGTTGAAAAAGATTCTTAACCATCTTTATCGCCAGAGGATCAAGGCCCACCATCGGTTCATCTACGATGATAACTTCGGGATCATGAACAAGTGCAGCCGCCATTACGAGTCTTTGTTTCATTCCGTGAGAGTACGACTCAATAAGTTTATCAGACCAGTCGAACAGGGAAAACATCTCCAGCTTTTCTTGAGATTTTTCGAAAAAGAGATCTTCATCCACATCATACAGATCGGCGATAAACTTAAGAAACTCCATACCTGTAAGTTTTTCGAACAGATACGGCCTTTCAGGAATAAAGCCTATTTTACTTTTAGCTTTTTCCGGGTGCGCTTCCATATTTATACCGCAGATCGTCACGTCACCTGAAGTCGGTGCAAGTATCCCACCAATCATATTTATTGTGGTTGTTTTCCCTGCGCCGTTTGGACCGATAAATCCGAATATTTCACCTTTTGGAACAATAAGGTTCAGATTGTTTACTGCCAGCAAATTACCATATTTTTTGTTCAGATCTTTAAGTTCTATCATTTTGTCTGTTTAATAATTTTTAATTTTATCTTTCCTATAATGCTTATTAAGTCAAGCTGTTGCTTCATTGCTCCACTTGCAAATCTTATGTGTGTCACGTCCGCAGGAATCTGTCCAAAAAGTGAGTCTGCCGTAATCCATTTCCCAAGGTAAAGAAGATTCCATGCATGATAATAAAACCTTCCGTTTAAATAGACAAGCCCAGCCTCAACCTTAACCGGTATACCTGCCGCTCTTGCAAGGGCAGCCAGAAGTACTGCATGTTCATTACAGTCACCTGAGCCGTTTTCAAGGGTGGAAAGCGCATCAGGCAGAGAAAGAACAGGCCGCTTTTCAATATTTTTATGGATCCAGGCAACTATCTTTATCGCTTTTTCTAAGGGCTTGTCATGGTCTGCTACAATATTCTTTATAAGATTTCGAATCTTGGGATGATCAGACTCTATAAATGGAGACGGTTCTAAATATTTTCTCTCCACATCCTTTAATTTGTTTATGTCATAATCAACTAAAATTTCCGACAGGGACTCCTTATTTATGACAAGGAGATCGCCTGTTAAAATTTGTCTTCCACCGTATAGACGGACATGGTTGTATTTTATACCGCTAATTTCAACTTCTAGTCTTTTAAGTCGGCTTGGATCGTCGATAAGCTCGTTAGATGGGATGGAAACAACCATTGTAATGTCCTGACTCGATTCCACAGGAAGACCAAAAAGCGCATGGTCGCGTGTGGTTTTTTCGAGACTGATTCCGAGCAGCCCTTTTTCTTTGATCACTTCGCCATTTTCCCCAATCCATGCCAGTTGGGTCACCCCTTTAAACATCATGGCCACCTTTTTTGTCTTTTTTTTGATTCCCATGTTCATAACTTCTTCATTTCCAATAACACTGACCCTGACAGGTTCGCTGGCCATGGTCACAGGGTCAAAGACCTGGAAGGTATACTCATCTTCTGGTTCTATTCCAGAGGCATTGACAGCTTTCATTATACCTGCAGCTATGTACACCTTTTCCTTGAGCTTGATATCGAAATTACCTGTGGATTCCAGATTATGGGTTTTAATTGAAAGTACAGCACCAGAAACCGTCCCTTGAGCTGAAAAAAGGAAACGTCCCGAATTGATCTCAAAATCAAATGAAGATAGTGTAAAATCAGGATTTAGCCGACCGCTGGTTTTAAGGTTTATATCCTGCACCAATCCCATGGTGTTGATGCGCATATATAGAGTTTCTTTCAGAATATACCCTTTTTTTCTTTTTAAAAAAGTTGTATGTGATACTCCAATTTTGCGGCCATTTTGTAAAATATTCATCCATGATTCTCTTTCAGGAATGGAGTCTATGGATGAAAAAGATATATTTGATTGTTCAGGAAGAATTTTATTAAACAAATCCAGGCGCATAGAAAATAAAACCGCAAAAACAAGTGCTAATACAGAAAAGGTAACCCAGAAGGGTTTCATTCTTTTAAAAGACATGGAGAGCGGCAAAATTAGAAATTTCGTCATCAACTGACTGTTTTTGTATTCTCAACTCGAGAGCTGCGGTGTTTGCAAATATATTAAAATATTTAACTGGGCTATCTACTTAATTCAACCTAGCTAACTGTAATATATTGATTTAATAAAGCTTTTCAGGTATTTTTTTGCGAAAACGGCATAAAATATCAGCAATACAATATATTCAATTAGATAGTTCGTATTAAGTTGAGCTAAGAAGATACCCCCAATATTTAAAAGACACTGCTATGTCAATTAAGAAATCATAATAATATATAAAGATTTTATAATCCATCATTATTATCGAAAGTGGTTTCTATTAGTATATTTTTAAATTAAACTAACGTCCCAAAAGGCCCCACCGAGGGAAGGGCTAACTCCCTTGACAAATAATGGATAATTATCTTATTCTATCTTTGCATAAAAGAAATTTCTTATCTATTGATAACATCTAGATATGAATCCAGTATGATCCATGGGAAAACTGATTATCGTACTATTTTCTTTACTCAATTATATATAGCCTTTTTTAATAACAATTGATGCCGATTTTAGGTTAAAGATATTTTATATCATAGAATCTATAAAATAATGATTTAGAAGATGTCAAAAAAACTAAAAATTTTGTTTGCCG
>DAOVAE010000107.1 GCA_030671225.1 Desulfobacteraceae bacterium | reverse complement strand
CCTTCTTTGTTCTTAACCCTGAACGTTGAACCCTGAACCTGTGAACGGTTACCAATCTCTTAACCAGGACTGTCTTTGCCGGAGTAAAACTATGACTAAAAGCAAAGAATTCGAAACACGACTCCAAGAAATCAATCGACTGGCTGACGCCCTTGAACGTCAAAAATCGAACCTGCAGGAAGCCGCCGCACATGATGCAGGATTTCCGGTAAAAATTACCTCTGTTGAAGTCGATTTGTCGGTTGAGTATCTGCGGACCATGCACCAGGAGATTTCCTGGATCATCAACGGTCAACCGTATGGTACGGTTGCAACCATATTCCCGTATGATGCTCCGACCGTAATGCTGGCCCGTCTGGGCGGAGCGGCTCTCCTTACAGGTAATCGACTCCGGTTCAGCTTCTCTTCCCAGACCCCTCGAACCGCAGAACTTATAGGTAAAATATGCGAACCTTTCAAAACCATGGAACCTGTCGTTGGTCAGGATAACCGTGAATTCGGACGGCACTGTGTGACTGACAAAAACGTACGGGTTCTCTTTATTTCAGGAGGTTCGGAAGTGGGGGAGGTGTATCGGCGCCGGCATCGCTCTTTTGACAAACTTTTTTTTGCAGGGCCCGGAGGAATGCCGGCGGCCATTGTGTTTGAAGATGCAGATGCTAAAGCGGCTAGCAGTTTCATCACTCGCAGGGCTTTTATTAACGGTGGCCAGTACTGCACGACCATGAAAAAGGTATATATTCACAGCAGCCTCTATCAAACGGTTCGCAATCGGATACTCGATACTGTGAAAGGAATAAAAGTGGGAGATCCTTTTGATTATGCAACCGACATCGGACCGATCCGGGTGCAAAGAACACGCATAATTCTTGAAAAAGCTCTGGAAAAGTGCCAACAGGCGAGTTTGATATCAGGTTCAATTAACGGCGAAATTGTCTTACCGCTGGTTCTTGAAACAGAAAACTCCAGGATTCCTGATCTTGAACTCTTTGGCCCGTTTTTGGTCCTGAAACCATTTGATGATCCCCATGAAGCGGTTTTGGAACTGGTTCAAACCCGTTACGGCTTTCTTATAGCCTTTTTCGGATCACCGTCGGACCAGGCAAAAACGCTTTTTTATACACATTTCGGGATGGTCCATGAGAATCCTGATTTTACATTTACGCCTTTACGGCTTCCCTTTGGAGGTAAAGGCGCCAGCGGATGGATCCTCGAGCGCAAGGGCAATGATTGGATTGAGCGGGACGGAGCATTTCTTTACAGCAAAGAGCTGATTTTATCATAAAATTCTCAATGTCGCTCGCAAAAGACTTTTTACGAGTTCATCACTTTTGTTGTTAGAAGAAAATGTGAACCAAATGTTGTTTGAACCAGGATGATTGATAAAATGTTCTAAAGTTTTCCCGGTTTTGTACCGACAATATAGTTGTGAAAAAGGCAAACCTCTCTAAAGAGTGGGACGCAAAGCCATCGGCCCGGTAATTATGGGTGGCGGGGTTGCCCGACAAACGGACTGAATACCAAAGCCCATTCTTTCTTTGACAGGATGGGCTTTTATTTGGAGGTGATGAACCGTGAAATTATTATTTTATTTTGGAATTATTACTTTGATTACTAATTATTTCCTGTTTTATTCCGCAATCCTTTTTTGGGGGATATTATGGGGAATACTATTCGCACTTAGTTGGGATATGGCAGTAGATCTGATGACTATTCGAAAAAATCAAAGAAGCTGAAAGATCACATGGACAAAATTATAATTACAGACGGGAGTAATAATCTTAGACCCTTTGTATGCGTTCACAGGTTCCGGGTTCACCGTTCAGGGTTACCTTTCTCTTGTTCACTTTCAGCAATATTATGCATGGATGAACATGCTGCATCCTGAATTTGCCACTTCAAACCGAAATTGCAAGCAAACTTGGCTTATTGTCTGGCCATAAGCGTTTAAGGGTTGATGGAAGATTGTGTTATGAATCTAACCTTGAACCAAGAACTTTGAACCGTGAACGGTTGCTTATAATGTTTGCTTGTTCAACTTTTTGCGATATCTGGACTCAACTATTCACAAAACCTTGTTTTATCATAGATTCTACGATATTCAATATTTTAGATTCCGCTTAATACATGCTATATGGTAATAAAACTTGAATGATAAGGAAGCTTTAGTTGAAATTACCCACATCTTCTTTTCCCTCCTGGCTGATCACATGGATGCAAATTCATGAAGTTGCTCTCTGGGGTGCTGCTGATCTTTGCAATTTCTCTACACCTGAAGATTCAAGCGGACAAAGATTCCCATTCGCTCTTTCATTGGCTATTCCCATGAACCCGAAAATTATGGGCAGTATACAACAAGGCCCAAACCATGAGTATGGGGATGAGTACGTCAGGGTAAATAACCAAATTAATGAACTATCAAAGAAACTGGAAATAGAAATCAAAGACCAAGGTTTTCGTGCTCAAGCTTTGGCTGCTTCAGATCGCACCGATACGGTAAACATCAAGGGGGATTTTCCTCAAAAAACCGCTGCGACTCGATCAGGGTTGGGCTGGATCGGCCGTCACTGCCAGCTTATCACCAGAAAGTATGGCTCGTGGATTCGTTTGGGAACCGTATTCACCGATATGGCCCTCACTTGTGGGCGACCAGTAGAGCGTAGCTTTTGTGGTAGCTGCACTCGCTGCATTGATGAGTGTCCTGCAGGGGCTTTAAAAGGCAAATCATGGCATCCGGGGCTACCACGAGAAGAGATCCTGGATGTTAAGGCCTGTGATCTTTGGAAAAAGGAACATTACTTCAAGTACCACAAAGGGCATGTCTGTGGTATTTGCTCAGCGGTGTGTCCTTATGGACTGAAAGTTTTAAAGAAACAAGACAGATAATTTTTATAATCGGTCAACGTGTAATCGTCGTTTAGTTTGCTTCTCATGTGGCCGGGAAGCACGCCTTTAATAAGGATCGCATCTCTATTCGTCAAATGTTCTTATATCACTAACATTCTCAGGTAAGGATAACGCTTAAAGAAATAATATCCGGTAAAATGCAAGAATACTCAAAAAAAGATGCTTTAGACCAGACCGTTGATGAAATTATTTCCGAATTGCCTTTGATAGAAAGAGTATCCCTTGCAAATATGAAAAAGGAAGACGTTGACACTCTCCAACATGTCTTTGATCTGTATATCCGAAGCAAGTTAGATCCTGAGGATGAGGGATACGCCAATATTATGAATGAATTGTGGCAAAAGCTACAAAAAACTCACAAATTAAGGCTTATAAAATGAATCATTTCATAAAGCTGAAAACCGGGTCTATTCTGTTAGCTCTCTTGTTCGCATTACCCGTACTGGCTATTGCCGGCCAATATGAAGGAATGTACGTTGTTGATGGCTCGGTGATACCGGCTAATTTGGGAGTCAATCCAAGCCTGACGATAACCGCCATGGCAGAACATGCCATGAGCCATATTCCACCAAAAGAAAAGGAGTAAATATTATGTCCGACGTATATAAAAAACTGGCAAGGCATTTAGACAATCTGCCTGGAGGATATCCTGCAACTGTATCAGGTGTTGAAATAAGAATTCTAAAACGGCTCTTTACTGACCAGGAAGCAGAAATTGCTATGAGTCTTACCATGATTCCAGAACCATCTTCTGCTATTGCCGAAAGATTAAATGTGGATGAAAAAGAATTATCAAAGCTTCTGTATGATATGTCAATAAAAGGACTTCTTGTGCGTTCCAGCAAGACCGGTGAGAACCTTTACATGGCTGCCCAGTTTGTCATTGGAATATGGGAATATCATGTTAACGATCTTGATGAAGGTCTTATTAAGGACTTTAACGAGTATGTCCCTTATTTAGCAAAACAATGGGAAAAACAGAAAACCCAACAGCTTAGAGTAATCCCTGTATCACAAAGCATTTCAGCAGGAATGAATATCATGCCTTATGAAGAGGCAGAAAATATTATTAAATCACAATCAAAGATTGTGGTTGCTGACTGTATATGCAGAAAAGAACACAAAATGACTGATAAAGGATGCGATAAACCCATGGAAACCTGTCTGATCTTTGGAGGAGGAGCATATTTTTATGAAGAAAACGGCCTTGCCCGATCTATTTCCAAGGAAGAAGCCCTTGAAATACTGAAAAAAGGAATTGAAGCAGGCCTTGTTCTACAGCCTGGAAACGCAAAGAAACCCACGAATATCTGTATGTGCTGCGGATGCTGTTGCCAGATTTTGAAAAACATTAAGAAACTGGATCTTCCTCCTGCAAAAATCGTTTGTTCAAGTTATTATGCAACTGTTGATGAAGAGGAATGTACGGGCTGCGAAGCCTGCGCTGAAAGCTGCCAAATGGATGCCATAACAATTGAAGATGACACTGCCCAAGTGAATCTTGACAATTGTATAGGCTGCGGCCTGTGTGTTACTGCATGCGATTTTGAAGCAATAAGCATGGCTAAAAAAGCTGAGAAAGATAAATGGGTCCCTCCGCCAAACGTTGTGCACACCTATATGGACATCGCCAAGGAAAGGGGGCTGATGTAATCGGTTGCGGGTTACGGATTTCGGATAATACTTTTCGTATTCCATGCTTTTTTTCAGGATGTCCTCTGGTGTGTACCAGGACCCATCCTGTACTTTACTGAAATAATAGGAGTGACATTTTCGACAGGAGAAATTACACCCGCGATATATGGAGAGATAATTTTCAGGCCGTGAGAGGTGAACCGAGATGATCAGGCGGTATATATTTCCCTGCTCATATTTCAGTGTCGTCTGACATGCAGGCTGATGCTTTCCGTCTACATTGACCAGACAGCTTCCGGGCGCAAGGCCCTATCTTTTACTCAAAATATTTTTCTTGACCTCGAAAATCCGATCCTTTATGTTTCCCCATGGATTTTGCGATATTCAGAAGCTTTATCTCATCAATTACCGGTTAAAAACCCGTTAATAAACA
>DAOVAE010000059.1 GCA_030671225.1 Desulfobacteraceae bacterium | reverse complement strand
ACGATGGTTTTAATACCCGCGCGATGGGCAGCGAGAACCTTTTCCTTTGTACCGCCAACCGGCAGCACCTGCCCTCTCAGGGTTATTTCACCGGTCATGGCAAGGTCCTTCCGGATGGTTTTTTGGGATAGTAGCGACACCAGGGCGGTTAGCATTGTTACACCAGCAGAAGGGCCATCCTTGGGTATGGCACCGGCCGGTACGTGCAGGTGAATATCGCTATTTTCAAAAAAATCTTCATCAATATTCAGAGATGCTGCATTTGTCCGAATAAAGCTTAATGCTGCGGTTGCGGATTCCTTCATAACATCTCCAAGCTGGCCGGTTAAGGTAAGGCCTTTTTTCCCTTTCATGGCTGTGGCTTCGATAAAAAGGATCTCCCCACCTGCGGGTGTCCAGGCAAGCCCCATGGCCACACCAGGTATTGAAATTCTTGATTTTACGTCTGAAATCATGCGAATCGGCCCAAGATACTCAGAAATATCATTAATCCTGATTTTGGCAGGTTTTACATCGCCTGCCGCTATCTTGGTTGCCACCCCCCGGCAAACCGTTGCAATTTCGCGCTCCAGGTTTCTTAAGCCCGCTTCCCGAGTATAGCCTGAAATGATCCGCTTTAATGCTCCTTTTGTGAATGATATCTGGTTAGCTTTTAGACCATGGGTTTCACGTTGTCGGGGAATGAGATATCTTGTTGCAATTTTAATTTTTTCGTCAAGTGTATAACCCAGAAGCTCTAGTACCTCCATCCTGTCCCTGAGGGCAGGCGGCACAGTATCAAGAATATTCGCGGTCGTTATGAACATGACTTTGGACAGGTCGAACGGCACATCCAGATAGTGATCTGAAAAAGAAAAGTTTTGTTCAGGATCAAGAACCTCCAGTAGGGCCGATGATGGATCACCGCGAAAATCGCTTCCCACCTTGTCTATTTCGTCCAGCATAAATACTGGGTTGTTTGATCCTGAACGCCGGATTCCCTGGATAATACGACCGGGAAGGGCTCCGACATAGGTGCGCCGATGTCCTCTGATTTCAGCTTCATCCCTTACACCCCCCAAGGAGATACGGACAAATTTTCTTCCCAAAGCCCGGGCTATCGAGCTGCCCAGAGATGTTTTTCCGGTACCGGGAGGACCCACAAAGCACAGGATAGGGCCCTTTGACTCGGGTTTGAGCTTGCGCACTGCGAGATATTCGATTACCCGCTTTTTGGGTTTCTTAAGCCCGTAATGATCGTCATCCAAAACCTTTTTCGCCATGTTTATATCAAGGTTGTCTTCGGTATTTTCATGCCAGGGGAGGGTTGTCAGCCAGTCCAGATAAGTAGATGCCACGGTATATTCCGCAGAGGATGGGTGCATGCGGGCAAGGCGGTTAAGTTCACGTTCAGCCTCTTTGCGGGCTTCCTCGGGAAGATTTTTCTCCTCGATTTTTGCTCTGTAGTCTTCAATTTCAACTTTAGTTTCATCCTTTTCACCCAGTTCTTCCTTGATCTTTTTGAGTTGCTCACGCAGATAATATTCTCTTTGCCTTTTATCCATGTCCCCTTTGACCTGAGACTGTATCTTGTTTCCTAATTCGAGAATTTCCAGCTGATAGTTAACAAGCCTGGTAACTTCTTTTAATCGTTTTTTGACATTAAAAATTTCCAGAATCGATTGCTTTTCCTTAAGGGAGGAATTAATGGTAGAGGTAACCATATCGGCCAATATGCCAGGTTCCTGTATCGATTTTGCCATTGCAACTATTTCCTGGGGTAGACCAGGAGAAAGCTCAGCAAACCTGGTGAACTGACTGACCATGTTGGCCATCAGGGCCTCGGTTTTCTTGTCTCTCTTTTCTACATCCTTAATATACTCCACAGTGGCCTGGAGGTAGGGTTTACCTCCAATATATTCTTTTACCCTGAATCTCTCCAGACCTTGAGCCAGCAATTGCAATCTGTTGTCTTCCGTTTTTGCCATTTTAAGGATCAAAGCGCTTGTACCAATTGCATTCAGATCATCTTTCGTATAAGTGTTTTCCTGAATAGATTGTTTCGCGACAATAAGCCCTATGATACGATTATGGGACATGGCTTCGTCCACCAGTTGAATCGATTTCCCCTGCATGACAACAAGGGGCAAAACCATTTTAGGGAAAAGGGCTGCATCAAACAAAGGGAGGATGGGAAGAATCCCCGGCAATTTATCTGTGCTTATTTCAATGGATGACTGAGGCTGTGTCACGGTTACCTCCAATCTGTATTTTTTTGAAGGATAATAGGATAAACAAGATAACGGCTATCCTTCTGTAATGGGTATCTTGCGTATTTTATCGAGTGAAAGTTTTGCCAGTCGGACCTGGAGAAAACCGTTTGTATATGAAGCTGAAACTACTTCAGGATCAATGGGTGCCGGGAGAAATAGGATACGCTCAAACCTTCCATACTGGATTTCAGCTAATCTGTATGTTGCGTTTTCAACGCGGGGAAATTCAGCACGGTTTCCATAAATCTTGACAGCCTTGCTACTGATTTCTAGTTCAAGGTCCTCTTTATTGACCCCGGCGATTTCAGCAAGAATAAGGATCTCGTCAGGGGTTTCATAAATATCCATTTGAGGCTTCCATTTCCGTGCTGATAGCGCAAACATGGGGCTTATCGATCCAAACATTTCATCAATGGTTTTTTCGAACTTGGAATCGAGCTGATCAAAATCGCTAATGAATCGTATTTTGATATAGTCCATTTTGGGCTCCTGTGTGTTATAGTTGGTATCTTTTTTGATTTCACCATCTTAAATATTTAATTAATTCTCTCAATAGCCAAATCCATATTCAACTCCTTATAATCAGGCAAAAATGATAATGTTGTCAAGAAAAAGATAACTCTACTTAGAGACCTTTGCAAAACGCCCCCTTTTGCCCAATTCCGGCGTCAGGCTCAAATTTTAATCCTCAAAATACTTAATGTATTCCTGTGGTTAAAATTTTCGCCTTTCTTAGCCTTGAACAAAATTGAACGTTTTGCAAAGGTCTCACTTATTGATGCCTATTCAATTTTCTTATTATACAAAAAGAGGCTGTTTGTTACCACGGAAATACTGCTTAAGGCCATTGCAAGGGCAGCAAGTATCGGATGAAGCTGTCTCATAAAGCCTGGGAAAATATCAAAAGGGTATAAAATTCCCGCTGCAACAGGAATGAGCAAAATGTTGTAACAAAACGCCAGGAAAAGATTTTGCCTAATAGTGTTCATGGTTGCACTGCTAAGGGTGATAGCCCTGGATACGCCGGTTAAACTGCCACTGGAAAGGATTACATCTGCTGTTTCAATTGCCACATCCGTTCCGGTTCCGATAGCCAGACCAACATCCGCCTGAGCTAGTGCCGGTGCATCATTTATTCCATCCCCTACCATTCCAATCTTTTCTCCCATTTCCTGGAGTTTTTTAATTTTGGATGATTTTTCTTCGGGACGCACCTCTGCAAAAATGTCATCAATATTTACTTGAGAAGCAATGGCTTGAGCTGTCTGAAGATTATCTCCTGTAAGCATGACTACTTTAAGATTCTGGTTGCGAAGCTGTTCGATGGCCTCTTTAGATTCCGGCTTCAATGTATCAGATACCGAAATCAGGCCTGATAGCTCATTATCCAATGCCAGGACCATGACTGTTTTCCCCTCGGACTGTAAGTGACTTATATTATCTTTGGCGTTATCTATTTCGATTCCAAGTTCATGAAACCATTTGGGCTTTCCCAGTCTTACAAAATTGCTGTTTACATATGCCTCAACCCCAAAGCCGCTCGAAGCTTTAAAATTTTCAGGCTCCCAAAGGCCAATATCTCTTATCTTTGCCTCTTTAACAATCGCTTTTCCAATCGGATGTTCCGATCCTCTTTCAACCGATGCTCCGAGCTTTAAGAGCTGATCTTCGGTCTTAATGGCCGGATCAAAAGGTATGATGTCGACCACGGCGGGTTTTCCTATTGTGATAGTTCCGGTTTTGTCCAGCACAATTGTATCGAGCTTTGTAGCATTCTCAAGGGCTTCACTTTTCTTGAACAGGATACCTTTCTCAGCACCTTTCCCTGTGCCGGCCATTATTGCCGTAGGGGTTGCAAGCCCTAAAGCACACGGACATGCAATTACAAGCACAGCTACAAGCCTTATCATGGAAGGTACAAATTCGCCAGTGATTCCCCACCAAATTGCAAAGGTAATGATGGCTATAGCAATGACAGATGGAACAAATATTGTAGCCACCCTATCTGCAAGCGCCTGTATGGGTGCCTTGCTTCCCTGGGCTTCCTGGACAAGCTTAATAATCTGTGCAAGGGCTGTCTCCTTGCCAACTCGTGTTGCTTTGAACTTTAAAAGACCTTCTCCGTTTATTGTTCCGCCAACAACTGTGTCGTTCGTATACTTGTCAACAGGCAGGGGTTCACCACTGAGCATGGATTCATCTACTGCTGATTCTCCTTCGAGTACGATGCCGTCTACTGGAATCCGTTCGCCAGGGCGGACAATAACGATATCACCCTTTTTGACCCGGGTTAGAGGGATTTCGTTTTCGATGCCGTTTTCCAGGATAGTTGCGGTTTTTGGCTGAAGGCCGATAAGTTTGCGGATTGCTCCGCCGGTTTTGCCCTTAGTTCGGGCTTCGAGTAGTTTGCCCAGTTTGATAAGGGTAATAATTACAGCAGATGTTTCAAAATATACATGTTCGCCCAGGAATGGAAAAAGTAAGACGGCTAAAGAATAAAAATAAGCTACGGATGATCCCATGGCAACAAGAACATCCATATTTGCGCTTTTGTTTATAAGGCTTTTTAATCCTCCTACATAATAATCCCATCCTGTGTAAAACTGAACAGGCGTGGCCAGTGCAAAGAAAAGCCAATTGACCCAGGATTCATGGCTCCACAAGCCTGTGATGTTAAAATCGCGCCCCATACTTAGAAGAAAAAGAGGGAGGGCAAACGACACCCCCACTATAAATTTGAGAGTCTGATCCTTAATTTCAGCCTTGCGAGCTACCAACTCAGAATCTTCACCTTCAAGAACTTCGTCAGGAGGTATAGCACCATAGCCTGCTTTTTTTATGATTGATACTATTTCATCAATATTAGAAATCGAAGGGACATATTCAACGTATACCCGTTCCGTGGCAAAATTTACTGAGGCATTAATAACACCTGGGATCTTTCTGTTTAATGCCCTTTCGATGTTCATTGCACAGTTGGCGCAGGTCATACCGGTGACCGGCAATTCAACCTTCGCTGTGGCAACAGTATAACCTGAGCCGTGGATATTTTCGACCACGTCTCTGACATGGAGGATCTTAGGATCAAAAGCAACGGATGCCTGCTCTGCAGCAAAATTAACATTTGCCTCCTTTATGCCATTAAGCTTATTCACAGCCCGTTCAATATTCATGGCACAGTTTACACATGTCATTCCTGTAATCGGCAATGTAACTTTCTGATCAGCCATAATTACTCCATTTTTTACCTAAAAACTGCATGAAAAATCATGAAAAGGATAATTTATAAATATAATATCAGATAGATACCAACCTTTTTGCTTTATTAATAACGCACCGAGAAACTGAATGAAACCCCCTTTTTATTTTTCATGTTTTTTCACCCTATGGGATTACCGCTTTTACCGCATTACCTTCGGTATGACTCCTTCGGCGTCTATGTTGCAGGGTGTTCGCAGTAGTTTATTACGACTTTACACCCTGCGCCCCAGGCCGCCTCGCCTTGCTTGGCTGGCGGGCGAGCTTGAAGCTGCGGTGAAATCGGTAATTGCAGATTTTAGGTTTTACTCTGCCGGATAATTGATCTCTTTTAATGTGTCTTTAATCTTATCCAGAGTGATCGGTGATTCCCATTCAACAGTAATACTTTTGTTTTCAGGCTCACCATCTACTTTTGTAATCCCTTCCAATTCACTTAATTCATTTTTTATAGACATTACACAATGCCCGCAAGTAATATTCGGTACTGTCAAGGTCTGTTTTTCCATTGTTTGATCCCTCCTTTCTAGTGATCTTTTAAATATATAATACCACTTTATGGCATTGTCCATCAGTCAAAAGATAAAATTAGAAAATATTCGAGTCAAATATATGTGAACGTAGGTCGCAGTGCATTTCCAAAAGGTGGCTAATTTACTATTAAAACTGACACATCCTTTGCTGAGTTGAACACTTTGCCATCTTAATATGATAAGTCTTCCAAAAGCTTGTAGCTAATGATATTAAGCTGTTATAAGGTAACGCAGAAAATCGATTACCTTTAAGTAAGAGTTAAAAAAGGGTTTATTAGACAATGTGTCTCATATTAAATGTCGGAATTCTTTGCCCTGCTTCAAAGCTTGAGCAGGTGGATATTTAAGTTTTTCCAAAATTGGAGGCAAAAAATTTTGAGCAATGAAATTCTTGTCAAAGTCGGCTTTTTTTTAGGGGTCCTTACTATTGTTGCTATATGGGAATTAGTTGCACCACGTAGAGCTCTTACTACATCTAAACCGATACGCTGGCGTGACAACTTGGTTATAGTATTTATAGACTCAGTTATAGTACGGTTATTAATACCAATTACCCTTGTTGCCGTGGCCTTATTATTACAAGAGCGAAACTGGGGCGTGCTGAATTTTCTTAATATACCTTATTGGACGACGGTAATGATGGGGGTGATTGTGCTTGATTTAGCGGTATATCTTCAGCATGTCATGTTTCATGCAGTTCCGGTACTGTGGCGTCTGCATATGATGCACCATGCGGATTTGGATTTTGATCTGACCACTGGTTTGCGTTTTCATCCCGTAGAAATTTTATTGTCCATGGGGATTAAGCTTGCGGTCATCGTTGTCTTTGGCCAAAAAGCACTAGCAGTGATTATCTTTGAGGTACTGCTTAATGCAACTGCTATGTTCAATC
>DAOVAE010000073.1 GCA_030671225.1 Desulfobacteraceae bacterium | reverse complement strand
CAAAGAAGGCTTGAAGATCCGAAGCCCTCGTTACAAATGTTCATTTTTCCAAGTAATTGCCAATTTGGCTTCAAATTTTGGATTATGCCTGACGAAACTGACGCTTTTCTCGTGAATACGCATCCCAAATGCAGTACGGGGACGAGAATGGAACCTTGAACCCCTGAACCGTGAACGGTTACGCTATGCTTTAGTATCGCTGCTTTTGATATTATTAATAATCCGGGTTGATGAAATATTTTCGGTAACCGGAATCAGAACCACACGTCCACCCAGCTGTTCAACAAGTTCTCGTCCGAAAACTTCTTCAGATGTATAGTTGCTTCCCTTGGCAAGAACATCCGGCCGTATGATTTCAATGAGCTTTTTCAGCTCGTTGGAAGAAAAAACAACAACATAGTCAACAGAATCAAGGGCACATAAGATCCTAACACGCTCTTTTGCACCGATTACGGGCCTTCCCGGTCCTTTTATTTCTTTGACCGAATCGTCGTCGTCTATTGCAACGATAAGTGTATCTCCAAGCTGCTTTGAAGCAGAAAAGAGCATGATATGGCCCGTATGTAAAAGGTCGAAGCAGCCATTCGTCAATACAACCCGCTTCCCTTTTTTCTTAAGTTCTTTTACAAGAGTTGGAAGTTCGGATAAGCTTTTGTGCTTAGATGAGAGGCTGTCTTCATACGGTTCCAGTGCCGTTGCCAGTTCTTGCTTTGAAACAGTTGCCGTGCCGACCTTGCCCACAACGATTCCGGCGGCTGTGTTGGCAAGGGCCACACAGTTTTTGAATGAAGCCCCTGAGGCTTTTGCAAGCCCAAAGACAGCTATCACAGTGTCACCTGCGCCAGATACGTCATAAACCTGTCGCGCTTTGGCCCTGACTTTGTAAGGCTCTTTGTTTTGTTCAAAAAGAACCATACCGTCCTTGCCGCATGTTATCAAAAGCCTATCCAGGCCGACGTTCTGAAGAATTCTATTTCCTGCTTTTAAAAGGGTCGATTCATCAGCAATTTCAACTCCGGAAGCCAGGGCGGCTTCTTTTTTGTTCGGTGTGATGATGGATACACCTGAATATTTTGAAAAGTCGAGCCCTTTGGGATCTGCAATGGTAATCTTTTTGTGCTTTTGAGCGGCCGATGTCAGTCTTGACAGCAAGGTTTTTGTAATCAGTCCCTTCCCGTAGTCGGAAATCAATACCACGTCAACATCGGGAATTTTATCTTCTATGAATCTTGTAATCTTCTCTAAAGTCGGATCTGATATGATTTTGTTTGTTTCCCTGTCGATTCTGAGAACATGCTGATGGGATGCAACAATTCTTGTCTTCTGTGTGGTGGGCCTGCCCGGTTCCTGAACAATGCCGGCCGTATCCACACCGAGTTCATTGAACTTACTGAGCATAAGCTGTCCATTTCTTCCTGTACCGATTACACCGGCCGCTGAAACTTTTGCGCCAAGAGCAACAATGTTGTTTACGACATTGCCGGCTCCACCAATGGCGTAATCCTCGTTTTTGATCGACACCACCTGGACAGGCGCCTCCGGGGATATGCGATCAACTACTCCCCAGAGATATTCATCGAGCATTAAATCGCCCACAACAAGAATATTGCATTTGTCAAATTTTGAAATATCAATAGGCATGGCATTCACTGGAAAATCGTATTAATTGACGGTTTCGTAAAAAGTCAGATTTTGATGGCAAAGTAAAAAGCTCCAAATTCGAGGCGCGCAAATTCCAAGGAACGAGACGTATTTTTATTACGTCGCAGTGACGAGGAATGCAGCGCAACGCAGAAGTTGGACTTTTTACGAAGCCATCAATTGGATTCGCGATACTTTTCAATAACTTCCATCAAGAATTTAGGCGGGCGCACGACCCGGCCGTCTCGGTCTACACACGCATGTTTTGTGTATCCTTTGGCAAGGATCTTTTTACCGTCCTCGCTGAATATGCGATAATCGAACTTAAGCATTCCCTTGACATTGGTGTCAAGGGAAGCTTCTATGAGCAATATATCGTCGTATTGGGAAGGGGAGTTGAATTTACAGTGAACCTCGGATAAAGGGAGAAAAAATCCTCTGGATTCGATGGATTTGTAAGGCATGCCTAAATACCTGAACATCTCGGAGCGGGCGATTTCAAACCATCGAAAATAGTTGGCATGATAGACAAATCCCATTTTGTCCGTATCACCGTATATTACCCGGTATGTGGTTGTGTGGGTAATCATATAATGTCTCTTACTTAGTGCTCTGATTCGTAAATTCGATTACGTGTTTTTATCAAGACAACTATCCCGTATAAGTTGAATTCTAAAAGTTTGAAGTTTGAAGTGCCTAAAGTGAGCTAAAGTTGAGGAATGCGCTTTCAGCGCGATCAATTATAATTAAAATTAATTGAATACCTTAACTTTAGGCACTTTAGTTCACTTTAGGCACTTTACACTTTTGCATACATAGAATGAATAAACCAAGTAATAAATACGTTACCGTATTTAAGAATACATGTACTAAGGGTCGTTTGACAGTATCTTTTGAATAATATCTTTCAGATCGTCATATCTGTATGATACCGGAAATTCCGGAAACTCGTTTTTCACATTTTCCGGCGGATCGAAAAGGATACCGTTATCGGCTTCTTTTAGCATTGTAATGTCATTATAAGAATCACCTACGCCTATGGTGTGGTATTTCAGGCTTTTTAAGGAAATTACCGCTTCCCGCTTGCTGTCTTTCTGGCGCAGTTTATACCCGGTAATCGAACCGTCGGTATCTATCGACAAAGTGTGGCAGAAAAGTGTGGGCCAGCCGAGCTTTTGCATCAAAGGACGCGCAAACTGGTCAAATGTATCAGAAACAACTATGATCTGGGTGCGTGACCTGAGCCAGTCAAGAAATTCCAGGGCTCCATCAAGAGGGTTCATGACGGCGATAACCGCTTTAATATCATCTATTTTAAGCCGGTTTTCATCAAGGATAGCAAGACGTCTTTTCATTAATACATCGTAATCGGATATATCACGTGTTGTCAGCCTGAGTTCTTTAATCCCAGTTTTTTCGGCCACATTTATCCATATTTCCGGAACAAAAATTCCTTCCAGGTCGGAACATACGATATGCATAGTACCTCACATTCAAAGGTCTCACATTCTAATTTGTTATTTAATCTTCTTGGTTTTCATCCTCGATTCTTATGAGAACCGGCTTGTCACTGACAACGTCGAGATTGAAAATCTTGGATAAGGCCTTTTTAACACCAGCTTCTTTGGCAAGGTGGGTGAGCATGACGATGGGAACAAAACCTTTGGTTTTTCTTCCTTTTTGATGCACCGATTTTATGCTGATCTCATAGTCGCCCAGAATACCCGATATCTTTGACAGGACCCCGGGGCGGTCCAAGGCAGAAAACCTGAAATAATAATGGGTTGTAATTTCATCAACCGGTATGACAGGAATTTTGCTGATATTATTCATCTGGTATGAGAGTAATGGAACCCGGCCGCTTGAGCCGGTTAAAAGGTTGCGGGCGAGATCGACTATATCGCCGACCACGGCGCTGGCGGTGGGCATCATTCCCGCACCATATCCGTAAAGCATCATATTACCAATGGCATCACCGGAAATTGTAATGGCGTTAAGGACTCCACCGACACTGGAAAGCGGATTGTCAAAAGGGATCATGGTGGGGTGTACCCTTGCATCTACGGCATTGCCCACGTCCTTGCTGATGGCCAGAAGTTTTATTTTGTAACCAAACTGTCCGGCGAAATCTATGTCCATGGGGGCGATATTTGCAATGCCTTCGATATATATATCTTTAAAATTAATCTCCATGCCGTATGCAAGTGACGTCAAAATGGCAAGTTTGTGGGCGGTGTCGACCCCTTCGATATCCAGAGTCGGATCCGCCTCGGTAAACCCTTTTTTTTGGGCTTCGGCAAGCACAGCTTCAAAACTGCTGCCATCATCCGTACTCCTGGAGAGGATGTAGTTACAGGTGCCGTTCAGGATACCGGCCATCGATTTTATGTGATTCCCCACCAGAGATTCCCGTAACGATTTGATGATCGGCATGCAGCCGCCCACGCTGGCTTCAAAGGCAAGATCGACACCTTGTTCCATTGCGGCCTTGAATATGGCATTACCATGGACTGCAAGCAGCGCTTTGTTTGCGGTAACAACCTGTTTGCCGTTATCAATGGCTCTTAAAATAAGATCCTTGGCAACGCCCTCTCCTCCGATCATTTCGATAATGATATCAATGTCGGGGTCATCGACCACTTTATATGCATCGTTGATAAAGACACCGTCATCAAATCGTATTCCCCGGTCTCTTTGCATTTCGATGTCGGCAACATATTTCAGGTTCAGGTCGGCTCCAACCCGGGAACGTATGACATCCTTATTTTCAATAAGAATTTTTGCAACACCTGTACCTACCGTGCCGCAGCCGAGTAAACCCACATTAATTTTTCTCATTTACATTATCTTCCTTATACCTCTTATGGCCTGGTTTATACGCATCTGGTTCTCTATAAGCGCAAACCGTACATATTCATCTCCGTACTCGCCGAATCCAAGACCCGGTGAAACAGCGACCTGGGCTTCATTAATCAGCATTGTGGAAAATTCTACGGAACCCATTTTTATATATTTTTCCGGAATTTTTGCCCACACAAACATGGTTCCTTTGGGGCTTTCTATTTCCCAGCCTACCCGACTAAGGCCTGATATCAAAGCATCCCTTCGTGTTTTATATGTATCACATATCTCTGTAACACAATCTTGTGGGCCGTTTAGGGCGATAATAGATGCAATTTGAATCGGCTGAAAAATGCCATAATCCAGGTAGCTTTTTATGCGGGCCAACGCACCTACAACCTCGCTGTTGCCCACACAAAAACCGACCCGCCAGCCGGGCATGCTGTAGCTCTTGGAAAGTGAAAAGAATTCAACACCAACATCCTTAGCGCCTTTAACCTGGAGAAAGCTGGGCGGTTTATAGCCGTCAAAGGCTAGATCTGCATAGGCAAAGTCATGGATAATCAAGATGTCATGCTCCTTGGCATAATCCACGATCTTTTCAAAAAATTTGAGCTCGACAACTTCGGTTGTGGGATTATGGGGAAAGCTTATAGTTAAAACTCTGGGTCTGGGCCAAGTCTGTCTAGTGGCCTCCATGAGGTTTTCGAAAAAATTTTGGTCCGGGCCCATTGGTATGCCCCTTACGTCACCTCCGGAAATGATTGCTGAGAAAGGATGGATAGGGTAGGTCGGGTTCGGAGTAAACACCACGTCTCCCGGCCGAATGGTTACCAGGATAAGATGAGATATCCCTTCCTTAGCGCCAATGGTAACGATCGCCTCGGTTTCGGGGTCAATATCTACGTCAAATCTGCGTTTATACCAATCCGCAATGGCCATGCGCAGTTTAGTAATACCCATGGAGGCCGAATAGCGGTGGTTTTGGGGTTTTTGGGCAGCCTCAGTTAGTTTATCGACGATATGCTGGGGCGTAGCAAGGTCGGGATTACCCATTCCCAGGTCAATAATATCTTTTCCGGCACGTCTGGCATCCATTTTAATCTTGTTGACGGTTGCAAATACATACGGTGGAAGACGATCTAGTCTGGCAAAATTTTTCATAACAATAACCTCTCGTGGTTTCTTAGTTGTAAACGTTGTGCTTGCTGCGGCAAAAAATTCTAAACATATAATTTCTTTATCGCATACAATTGAATATTTTGTAACACTTTAGCGTTTTGAAAATATTGCCGCTTCAGGTACAATTAAATTTTAACTGAAAAAACTCGTGGATAACGGCTCGTAATGAAAGAACCCGTCCGGGCTATTAATAAATCTTTTTGTTTTACGAGGATGATTCATCTTTAAATCAAATTGTTTCTTCTTTACAATACAATGTTATTTATGTCAAAAAAATTGTTTTGACTTTTAGACCGAATAGAATTATTTTTTTAATCTTTTTTAGAGATTTAACCTGGTTGCAAAACTAACCCTCTCCCGGGGTAATCAAAGCCGGGTCCTTTGGCCCGGATGTATTAAGGGGATTCATATGACAAAATCACTGACCTATGCCGATGCGGGTGTAGATATTGATAAAGCCGACAACCTGGTCGACGACATTAAAAAAATAGCACAGCAGACGTCCAGATCGGGTGTTATAGGTGATATCGGCGGGTTCGGCGGCCTGTTTTCACTCAATATCAGCAACATGGAAAGTCCGGTTCTTGTAAGTTCGACCGA
>DAOVAE010000121.1 GCA_030671225.1 Desulfobacteraceae bacterium | reverse complement strand
ATTATAAAGTTCTATTGCCTTGTCATAATCTTTGGCGTTGTAACACATATCGGCATAAATAAACCTTGCCAGTTTCCCCCCATCTCTATTTGAATATTTTTCCAGAATCAGTTGAAAATCCTTTGTCACATCAAGATATGCCTTTTCTGGAGTATTATTTTTCAATTTTGTCTGGTATTTGACAATTCCCTGCTGAAGCAAGGCAAAGGCGTTGTCTTCAGATTTTTTTATAAAATATACCACTCCCGTAATAACGATTAAAATGGCAACTATAATCCCCAAAGCGCATGAAAATAGCATTTTATATTCAGAGACAAATACGAATAATTTGGCCCAGAAGGTAATAAACTCATCGGGTTCATTGAGGTCTCTTTTCCGAGATCGGGACACCCTTTTTTTAGCCATTATTCCTCCAGTAATCTTTTTATTCTCTGCCAGCCTTTTTCCGGGATGTTTGCTCCAACGACCTGGCACACTTCATAACCACATGCAGAACCGAGTTGACCGCACTTTTCAAGGCTATAGCCGTTGACCAGTCCAAACAGAAAACCAGAAGCCCATAGATCACCGGCTCCTGTGGTATCAACAACATTGCCGGTTCCCATTGGTTCCACCTTTATGATTTTGCCGGCATTTGCAATATAACTTCCCCGTTCCCCCACCTTGAGTGCCGCAATATTAGTATTTTCCGAAAGAGAGCTGACCGCTTTTATCTCGTCCGAGTATCCTGTAAATGCCAGCGCCTCATCCTCGTTGGCAAGCAGAATATCAACGAATTCTCTTACAATTTTTTCAAGAAGCTCTTTTGACTCCTCAACAACCGTAAAACTGGCAAGATCAAGAGATACACGTGCACCTGCCTCTTTAGCAGCATTTAAGGCTGTCAGTATCAAATCCTCGTTAAAAAGAAGATACCCTTCGATATGAACAATTGCTGTATTTTTAAAACAGTTTTTAGTGATTTCTTCAGGTTGTGTTTCTGAAGATGCACCGAGAAATGTAAACATGGAACGCTGTGCATCGGGTGTGATAATGGAAAGGACTCTTCCGGTAGGCGAAGATGATTGAAAAAGCGCCGGATCGACATCGTTTTTTCTCAGGTCTGTTTCAAAAAATTCTCCCATTTCACCTTGGCCTCTTTTGCCGATAAAGCGGGCCTGTCCACCTAGTTTGCCGATACCAATAACGGTGTTGCAGGCAGAGCCTCCCGGAACCATGGTAGGTTTCTGGGATGTTCGTGACATTGTCAGTTCTATGAATTCCTTGTCAACATATTTCATTCCCCCTTTTACGGCGCCGGTTTTATGCAGAAATTCATCATCTTCACGGGTAAGTATATCCACAAGAGCCGATCCGATTCCCACAACAAGTCTTTTATCCTTATAATTTTGTCCTGCAAACATTTATCTTATCTCTAAGTTGGCTGCTCCTCGCTCCGCAATTGGCCTCCTTACCAGACCAGGGATTTATGGATCCAGCCCTTGTCACCGTCAGCATGCTGAATATAAATCCAGCTGCCTTTGCGTTTTATGACCTTAAACGGAATTCCTTTTTCAACCGAAAACAGTACCGCAAAACCCGTGCCCGGACCGGATCTAATATTGCATTTTTCTTTTTTTGTAATAATCGATGGAATTTTACGTATAAGCGATTTATGGATCCATCCCTCATCTCCCTCAAAATCTCGAAAATGACACCATTGACCGGACTTTTTAAAAACATTCAAGGGATGGTATTTCTCTATTTCCCATAAGACGTCATAATTTTTCCCGGGCCCGGAACGTATATTGGCAACTGAAACGGAAACGGCCAATCGCTCAGCATAAGATACGCTGCTTAATAACACCAGTAAAATCATTATTATCCATGCATAGGGTTTCATTTTGTAAAGATTCTACCTCTCAGATCCTTATAAAGCACATTTTTTGTACTTATTCAGGGGATAGCACAAAATAAGATTTGGTGGACATATTGCCTGAAGCTGCATTGCAGTGTGTTTTTAGTGATTCTTCCAAACACACCCTGAACATTTACCATCTTTTTAATTCCAACGATTGAACCATCATTAAACAAAAGTCAATGGAATTCTTTTAGAAATTCGGGCCAAACAGATTAAAGAAACATAAACCTCTTCCTTCGGCTGTCGAGCCGTTCAATCCCTTCTTCCTTTGCAGACTGCAAGGCCGTTTTATAATCATCTTGTGAAAGATAATGAGAAAGTTCCTTTGCCTCTGCGGCCCTGCCGCAGGGCCTGTACTGTGGCATTATATTTACATAGGTGTTCAAAGAAATTTTTTTTGCAATAAATCTCATTATTTCGCGTGTTCCCGCAAGTCCATGGGGTAGAACAAGGTGCCTTATCAAAAGCCCTCGCCTTGCAACACCCGCTTCATCGGTCACCAGATCACCTACCTGCCGGTGCATCTCAACAAGCGCCTTTCGCGCCATCTCCGGATAATCTTCGGCTTTACAAGTAGTCTTTGCAACTTCAGGGCTCCAGAATTTGAAATCAGGCATAAAGATATCAAACACACCTTCAAGTAATTTCAGGGTTTCAACACTATCGTAACCACCAGTGTTATAAACCAGGGGGACTGCAAGACCGTTATCGACTGCCATTTCAACGGCAGAAAGGATCTGGGGTACAACATGGGATGGGGTAACGAAATTAATGTTGTGGCATCCTGCATTTTGCAAATGCAGCATTATACCGGCAAGCTGTTCATTCGACATCTGTTCACCATGACCCAGGTGGCTTATTTCGTAATTCTGGCAGAAGATGCATAATAGATTGCAGTGTGTAAAAAAAATTGTGCCGGACCCATTGGTGCCGACCAGAGGAGCCTCTTCTCCAAAGTGAGAATTAAAGCTTGAAATATATGCTTTTTCACCTGTTTTGCATATGCCGATTTCACCGGATAGGCGATCTACCTTGCATCTTCTGGGACAAAGGGTGCAGGATTTCAGAATTTCAAAGGCCTTTTCAATCTTTTCAGCAAACAATCCCTTTTTATAAGTTTCAATATAGGCTGGTTCAAAAAACGGCATATTTTGCAGTCTCCTGCTTATTCCCCGGGTTAGCTCTTGAGACTTTAGATCATATCTTCGAAATTATCAATATTCTCCTGTTTAAAAAGCTTCTTGAACTGTTCCTTTTCCCGGTTATGAATTCGTCTCATATGTATTCCTCGTTTAAAATTATCTCCAACGGTAATGCCGGAGCTAAGCGTTGTCAATAAACCAACTTTCCGGAAATTAAACAAATATCTATCATATTAATGCCTGGTCAGACTGCCGTAAATACATAACAGTTTGTCGGGAAGTTCACGAACGTCAGATATAACGTTGTGATGAACATCACCATAAAGCTTATCCAGTTTGGGATCTCCGGCAAAATGAACGGTTATTGCATGAGCGTATATATTCTTCGAACGAGCCTCGAATATGGCTTTACGCGTATCCTCAATTGCATAATTTTGTTTGTAATCAACATCATTAGGGAACCCATCACCAATAATAATCAGTAAGCGGACTTTTGAAGAGACATTTTCAAGTTGACTGGCGGCCTGTCGGATGGCGGCTCCCATCCGGGTGCTCCGCTGGGGAACCATGGCGTTTATGCGTTTTTTAATATTATCATCCATCTTTTCATTAAAGTCTTTTACACGCAGGTAATCAACCCCCAAACGACCTGTTCCGGAAAAACCTGCAATGGCATAGGCGTCTCCCACAACTTCTAACGCTTCGCAAAAAAGTACGATGGCTTCCTTCTCAACATCCAAAACGGTAGACTGTGAACCAAAAACAACGTTTGCTGTTGAACGTGACAAATCAACAAGCAGAAGCACGGCAACATCTCTTGTTTGTTTTATGTGTTTGATATACAGTCTGTCTGATGGAATTTTTCCCGCCTTTTTATCCAAGGCAAAGTCTAACAGTGCCCTGTAATCGAACTCATCCCCTTCTACCCATTGTCTTAATCTTATAAGACCCTCTGGCTTCAACAGTTCGAAAGCATATCGTATCCTTTTTACCAGTCCTCTATGATGTTTCAATGTTGAATTGTAAAAGCCACTCTCTTGACCGGTTAAATATTTGTCGAGTACTCTCACATGAGAATACAGGTAATCCTGCAAGTTGCAGTCCCATTCTTTGTGCCACGAAACAGAGCCGGAAAAATCTTCTTTCTGAAGCACCGTAATGCTCTCGGTGCCGAGAAGCTTGGACAGATCAAGCCAGGACAGGTCTATTACGATTTTTTGTTGCTGTAGCTCGTCATGTCTGAAACTTTCCTGCGAAGATAATATAACCCTTTCTATTTCCTCATGAGAAATTAAACCACGGTTTTCCTTCAATCGTTTTTTAACATCTGATTTATAAATTTTATATCCCTTTTCGCCGAGCTTGAACTTTAGAGTTTCAGCAATACGCTCAT
>DAOVAE010000132.1 GCA_030671225.1 Desulfobacteraceae bacterium | reverse complement strand
CAGATCATGGCTCGCACTTTGTATCTTTGGCATGGTACTGAAGGTGTTACAGCAAACTTAGCTCATGAGTTATAAGGGCTAAGACATTTATTGCTTGTTTTATCAACTCCTTATCTGCCTGGGTGCCCATGTGCCCGAGACGAAAGACTTTACCGGCAAGTTGCCCATAACTCCCACCAACAACAAGCCCATGCTGCCGGAGCCTTGTGTCAAGTTCGGGCCAGGAAATTCTGTCAGGCACATTAATAGCTGTTACTGTGGGGGACTGTTTCGCATCAGGGGCCGGAAAAAGAGATAAACCCATCTTGGTTAATTGCTGGCGGCAGTATGTTGCAACTTGATCATGGCGGGCAAAACTATTGGCCAAGCCCTCATTCAAGATCAGCTCTGCACCGGCGTTGAGGCTTGCCACTCCATGCCAGTTGGGGGTATAGGGGAAATAATGATTTGCTTGAGCTTCCTGAAAAGGTTTTAAGGCGTCGTAGCCTACATAGTTGACCTGATTAATAATTTCCCATGCGGTATTGCTGACCGATAAAAAAGCCATGTCTGGTAGAGAAGACAAACATTTTTGAGATCCACCCAAACACAAGTCAATATTCCAATCATCACCTAATACGGGTGTGCCGCCTGCACTGGCAACTGCGTCCACATACAAAAGGGGAACTTTGTGATATTGCTTAAGTTTTCCCAATTCATCTATCGGATTTAAGGTGCCGGACGGTGTTTCACAATGAACAACAGTTATCATTTTAGGTTTAAATTTTACAATGGCTTTCTCGATTTCTGACATATCAGAAATTGTTTCATTATAGGATAGGCTTATTTTTTTTATCTCAGCGCCGATTGATAACACCATGTCACCTATGCCATCGCCAAAGACCCCTGTGGCAATGGCTAAAACCTTGTCGCCTGGAAGAAGGCAACTTTTCAAAGCACTCCATAATGCCAACATCCCTTCTCCGGATTGAATGACAATCTGGTTTCTTGTCCCCAGAATAATTTGCAGATTGGCTTCAGTTTTGTTGTATAATTCTGAAAATTCGGTTTCCATATCGGCCGAGCCATAGTTGATCTGATAGGCATCTAAGACAGCTTGCGGCAATTTAACCGGTCCTGGAACCATTGGAATGGGGTAGGTTTTCATGGCTTTATCCTTTTTTTTATTGGTCTTGTTGTCTCATAAAGCTAAAATAATACAAAAAAGAGTGACACTTTAGTTTTTTGAAAATAATACATGAAGTTCGTTTGAAATCGATTTGTTTCAAAGAACTAAACTAATACAAAAAAGATAGTTTGTATGTCAATTGAACATATTTCGATTATGTGGTATTTTGTCATTATTTTAACCCGAGAAAAAGTAAAAGTCTATGTTGCCGACCGTTTTAATAAAATATGGTAAAGTCGGCTTGGGCGGTGAAGGAGTCCTAAGAACTTACGGGCGTACTACACAAGCCCGTGAGGTCATTCAAGCGGCTATTGACCGCGGGATTATCTATTTTGATTCAGCTCGGGTTTATGCCGATAGCGAAGTCTATTATGGTTCGGTGTGGCGAAAATCTCCTGAAACACGATCTGGGATTTTTCAAGCCAGCAAATCAGCCAGCCGCGACAGAAAGGGGGCGCTGGCGGATCTTCAAGAGACCTTTGAGCGTCTGGGGACCGATTATCTTGATTTATGGCAGATACATGATGTCAGAACAGAGGATGATCTCAAAAAGATTTCGAACCCCGGAGGGGCGTTGGAGGCCTTTGTAGAAGCCAAATCATCAGGGAAGGTCCGCTTTATAGGTGTCACTGGGCATCATGATCCAGACATTTTGACCAGAGCTCTAACAGACTGGCCGGTGGATGCAGTTATGATGCCTGTTAATCCGGTCGAAGGAGTCTTGGGTGGTTTTTTGACATCAACATTACCTGCCGCTAGAAAAAAAAGGATTGCCGTTATCGGGATGAAGGTTCTGGGTGCTTCTCACTACGTTCTTTTAAAGTTCGGGATAACTCCGGAACTGCTGATCCGGTATGCGCTTTCGCAAGAAATTACCGTAGCAATTGTGGGTTGTTCAACTGTTGAAGAAGTCGCCACTTTAGCTTATACAGGACGCGATTTAAAGCCGCTGTCCAGCCGGGAAAGATCGCATCTGATGCAGATATTTGAACCTTATGCTGAACAATTAGCATACTATCGAGGGGTGATATAAAATAAAAGTGCGCATGGATATTGACTTAAATTTCTATTTTGCTTATGAAAAGTTCTTGAAGTCGGAATACTTTTTTCGTAGCATTTTATCTTTTTGAAAATATTGTCGCTTCTTTGAAATCGATTTTTTAAAATAACTTAACTATCACTTTTTGTTTAATTTTAAAGACAGGAGTAAAACATGGTCAGAACAGAAATATCACTTTTTCTGAAAAATGTTCCCGGAGAGCTTGGGAGATTGGCATCGCTGTTTTCAATTGAAAACATTAATATCGACGCTCTTACAATACAGGATGCATCCAGCTATGTGAAGAATCTTTTTGAGGCCAGGGGGAAATCATTAAAGCGGATCGCTTCGGTCGCAAGTTATAACTCAATGCGAAAAGATTCGGCAGAGTTTGCCCTGATCCGGCTGCTGGTTGACCAGACCGACAAAGCTATCGATCTGCTGTCAAAAAATGATTATCTTTTTGATATCATGCCGGTCATGGCCCTTGAACTTGAAAACAGACCGGGTTCACTGGCTGCCATCGCAAATAAGTTCGGAGAGGAGGGTATCAACATCAACTATGTTTACGGAACGGTTTCGTCACCGGATGAAAAATGCCTTTTTGTCTTTTGTCCGGAAGATATCGACCTGGCAGCTAAGATTTTCACCTAAAATATGCAGAAATTAGGTTTCCAGTAAAAATTTAATTATACCTGAAGCTTGATTGAAATCGATTTGTTTCAAAGAACTAAACTAATACGGTTTCAAAAATATGTACCTGATACAGGATGCATGAATCTTAAATCTTGAATTGTATATCCTGTTAGGGTCGACGCTTATCCTTTAATATATGGTTGGAGATGACCACCCTCTGTATCTCCGAAGTCCCTTCGTAAATTGTAAAAACCCTGGCGTCTCTGTAGAATCGCTCAACCGGATAGTCCTTAATGAATCCATATCCGCCATGCATCTGCAGGGCTTTTGCGGCTACCCGGTTAACCATCTCAGAAGCAAAAAGCTTGGCTATTGAAGCCTGGACCGTATGTTTTTCACCCCTATCCCTCATTGCGGCCGCGGAAAGCATCAACTGCCGGGCGGCCTCTATTTCCATAGCCATATCTGCAATCATCCAACGCAGACCCTGAAATTTGGAAATCGGCCGGCCGAACTGTTCTCTTTTCTTAGCATACTTTACGGCGGCATCGAATGCTGCCTGGGCAACACCAACCGACTGAGCCGCAATTCCGATACGTCCGCCGTCCAGTGCTTTCATGGCGATCTTAAAGCCGTCACCTTCATTCCCCAGCATGTTTGCAGCAGGTACGCGACAGTCATCGAATATAAGATCCGTTGTGTCGGAAGCACGCAGCCCCATTTTATCTTCTTCGTTTCCCACAATGAATCCGGGCGTATCTTTTTCAACCAAAAATGCGCTGATACCGTTGTGACGTTTGGTTTCATCTGTTATTGCCGTTATAATAGTCAATCCGGAATTGTTGCCCGATGTAATAAATCGTTTTGTGCCGTTTAAAATATACTCATCACCGTTACGTACAGCAGTGGTCGACTGCCTGACAGGATCGGAACCTGCATGTGGTTCGGTCATGGCAAATGCACCGATGATATCTCCTTTTGCCAGTGGTTTTAAAAATTTCTCTTTCTGATCCTCTGTTCCAAACCGGTATATGCTTTCACAGACGATGGAATTGTGGACCGACATAACAACGGCAGTCGAAGCGCAGGAGTAAGCAATCTCTGAAAGGGCCAGCACATAGCTTACGGTGTCGGCACCGGAACCTTCATACTCAAATGG
>DAOVAE010000001.1 GCA_030671225.1 Desulfobacteraceae bacterium | reverse complement strand
AGGCACCTTTTTTCTGCTTTGGATACTGATAATAATCGCCTTTTATGTTGCGACAATAAAAATTGATTACATCTGGCACTGGGAAAAGATTCCCGGGTACTTTTTATATAAAGATACAGTTGCAATAACCGCGGAAATAGAAGGGGAAGTCGAAACGATTTCCATTGAGGGCGAAAAGGCCCTTATCCGCGTAAAAGGCTATGATGAAACCGATATAGGCAACGGCTCGGCACGCAGACGCAGGCAGGAAGGGCAGATACCTGCTGTGCTTTACGGCCCGAAAACAGAAGATTATACCGCTCCGGCAGCAGGGTTAATAGTAGAAGAAGGCGATTTGGTCTCTCCCGGCGATACGCTGGCAACCTTCAAGAACTGGGAGCCTGGCGTTTTTATGATAGGGCTCGCGATTACCATAGAAGTCAGTATATTATCAACGATTTTCGGAATATTGATCGGTATTTTCGGCGGCCTTGCCAGGGTATCGTCAAATCCTTTATTTAAATGGTCTTCAACTCTATATGTTGAATTGATCCGCGGTTCCCCTTTGCTGGTGCAAATTTTTATCTGGTATTTTCTTCTGGGAACAATGATTAACACGATTATATCCAAGTATGGGCTCGGGCGCATCGATCCCCTGTGGTACGGTGTTGCCGCCCTCTCCACCTTTACCGGCGCGTATGTTGCAGAGATCGTACGGGCGGGCATCCAGTCCATACATTTCGGCCAGGTTGAAGCTGCACGCTCTTTGGGCATGACATACGCTCAATCCATGCGTTATATAATTCTTCCTCAGGCCCTGCGCCGAATATTGCCGCCGCTTGCAGGTCAGTTCATAAGCCTCGTAAAAGACTCTTCTTTGTTAGGAATCATCGCCGTTCGGGAATTAACCAAGGCCACACGCGAAATTGTTACAGTCAGCCTGCAAACATTCGAGTCTTGGATGGTTTGCGCAGTCCTTTATCTTATTGTAACCTTTGCACTTTCAATGTTTGTGCAACATCTGGAAAGGAGGACACAACTGACGTGATTGACGTTCGCAATATTTACAAAACCTTTTGGGTGCCGCATGAAGTAAAGGCTCTGGTCGATTTTTCAATTAAAATTGAAGCCGGGGAGGTCGTTGTGATTTGCGGACCCTCCGGATCAGGCAAAAGTACATTCATAAGATGTATTAACCGTCTTGAGACTGCAGACTCGGGCAAAATATTTATTGATAATGTCGATATTCTTGACCAAAACACAAACATCAACAAGGTGCGGGCTGAAGTGGGCATGGTCTTCCAATCCTTTAACCTATTCCCTCACAGAACAGTCCTACATAATGTAACGCTTGGTCAGACCGTTGTTCGCAAGAGGTCGAAAAACGAGGCCCGCGAGAAAGCAATGGCTCTGCTTGACAAGGTGGGTATCATGGACAAAGCAGAGGCCTATCCGGACAATCTTTCCGGTGGTCAGCAGCAACGCGTTGCAATTGCCCGTGCTCTGGCCATGGATCCAAAGGTGATGCTGTTCGACGAGCCTACATCCGCCCTGGACCCTGAAATGATAGGCGAAGTATTAGATGTTATGAAAACATTAGCCAAAGAGGGGATGACCATGGTTGTAGTAACTCATGAAATGGGTTTTGCCAGGGAAGTATCGGATAGTATTATTTTCATGGATGAGGGCGCCATTGTGGAAGTGGGGACCCCGGAACAATTTTTCACCAACCCTACCCATGAAAGGACCAAGCTATTTATGAGCCAAATCCTATAATCCTCAAGTAGTCAATCCACTTCCTTTAAGCCTCCCCACCAGATATCCATCCATTAAAAGGTGTATCATATGATGCAGCACACAGACCACAAGGGCCAGTCCATATTGCGGAAAAAGGGAGACTTGCAAAATTATCGAAAGAGGCAGTGTTTTCTGGCTGCCCATGAAAATAACACTTTCTCTCTTACCTTTGCCCAGCTTTAAAAATATAGTGAAAAGGCTTGCAGAGATCAAAAGTATTCCATGAAAACCAAACACTAATAAAAAAACAATCCCTGCCGACCCTCCGCCGCTTATGATCGCATCCCTTGCCTGGGACATGGCCATCCAGACGATCCCCAAGACTAACCACTGGTTCAATGTATGCAATTTCGTAGCAAATCGTTCAATAAAAGATTTTGCAAAAAATTTTATCAACAAACCAGTACAAAGGGGCAACAGTACAAGAAACCCGAGTTTTATCATGATTGCCGGCTTGTCAATGGAAACAACAGCTGTTCCACCAACCAGGTTTAAAAGGAGCGAGAGTGCAACCGGTATCGTAAAAACGGACAGTCCATTGGCCAGTATGGTTATCACTAATGCATGCGCCATATTTCCTCCGGCAGCCCCGGTCATAACAACGCCGCTGCTCAATGTTGTCGGCATCACCGCCACTAGAAAAATTCCTATTTTGATCCCGGTATCAAGTGACAACATGCCGACTAAGGCTCCGGTTATCGGCGCAACAAGAAAAATTATTGCCAGGGCAATCGCTATACCCTTTATATCCATAAGCCCTGATCTTATCTGCCGGGCATTCAATATCAAACCGGAGAAAAAGAATATCAGAACAATTACAGCATCGGGGCCCCGATGCATTTTGAACCACCTTCCAACACCAGAGACGGTTTCGGTGATATCGGCAACAGTTACCGCAAAAACAATAAGAAGTCCTGTAATGAACCAGTATTTTTTTATTAAGTCGGACAATGTGACATACCTTATTGCGATTTGCTATTTTATGACTATATTTATTCTCTTAAATCGTCGGTTTAAGGTAAAGCTTCGCTATCAAACAGAAAAAATTTCCTTGTACATATAGCAGCTTGCAATTATTAATTCCATAAAGAACACTTTTTCTTTACACATGAACTTAGCAGGACGAAACGATAAATAAGTATATTCCACCACATATTGTACTCATACAGCTATATTATACTGTTTGTTGTGTTTTTCCCTTTACAAGCGGATCAATCCCTGTTATTTATCAAAATTAATTATAATCCGTAAAGTGAAGGATTTATTTTAAATAATAAAAAACAGGAAATTTAATCGCATGAAACTAAAAAAGCTTGAAATAAGCGGATTTAAATCCTTTGTTGAAAAAACCCGTATTGAGTTTCCTCCAGGCATTTCTGCGGTTGTGGGTCCGAACGGTTGCGGTAAAAGTAATGTTGTAGATGCAATAAAATGGGTTATGGGGGAACAGAGTGTAAAGCAGCTCCGCGGGAAATCCATGGAAGATGTGATATTTTCAGGTACAAACGGAAAACCGGCATTGAACATGGCGGAGGTATCCTTAACCCTTGCAAACGACAACGGCAATGCTCCCGAAGAACTGAAGGACTTTACCGAAATCATGTTAACCAGGCGCCTTTACCGGTACGGAGAAAGCGCTTACTTCATCAACAGGCAGTCCTGCCGGCTTAAGGATATACATAATATCTTTATGGGGAGCGGCATGGGGACAAAATCCTACTCCGTGGTACAGCAGGGAAGTATCGGTGCAATTACTGATGCCGGACCTGAAGAAAGAAGGATTTTCATTGAAGAAGCGGCAGGAATTACTAGATATAAGACCCGTAAGAAAGAAGCTCTCCGTAAGGTCCAGGCTACAGACCAAAATCTTTTACGTGTTTCCGATATAATTTTGGAAATAAAACGGCAGATGGGCGGCCTCAAACGTCAGGCCAGAAAGGCCGAACGTTATAAAAAAGATCAAAAACACATCAGGGAGCTCGATATCAGCATTGCTCTCCATTACTATAATGACTACACTAATAAAATTGACGAAACTGATGCGGTATTAACAGATCTAAAGGACACAGACATAGAGCATACATCACGGCTGAACAAGCTTGATGCTGAGGTTGAAAAAATCAAATTCCAGCGCTCGGAGAAAAATCAGGAGATTTCGGACCAGAAGTCCCGAATATTCGAAACACAGCGCAATATAGACCGTATGGAAAATGATATAGCTCACCTTGGCAAAGATGTGGAAAGGCTCACAAACGAATCTGCAGCGCTTGAATCTTCCCACACAGACCTTGAAGAGAAGAACAGGGGCTTAACGTCCGAAGTTACTCAGGTTGAAAACCAGCATATAAACATTCATTCTAAGATAAAGACTGTAAAGTCGACTCTCAATCAGGAGCATTCGGCTTCGCAAAATGTAAAAGATCGACTCGCTGTGTTGAATCAAGAACTTGAAACCGGCAAAACAGATCTAATGGATCTGGTAGCCCGGGAAGCCCAATATAAAAATATCTATCAGAACGCCACGAGTAATAAGGAAAGTCTTAAAAAACGACTTAAAATCATAGATAAAGAAGAGTCTGTAACCAATCACAGGGTCGCAGAGCTAAGGGAGAAAAAAAGTAAGGCCCAAGAAAAGCTCGATTCATATAGAAAAGAAATTGGTGATCTGAAAAAACATATTAACATTATCCAGAAGCAACTCGAAGAAAAAAGCAAATCTCTCGCCAAGCAGGTTAAGCGTGTTCAAACCCTTGATCTTGAGCGAAACCGGGCCAAATCATCGTATGCAGCTTTAAAGAAAATGGAAGATAACTTCGAGTGGTATAAAGATGGTGTTCGTGCCATAATGAAAAAAAGCAGCAGCGAGAAACACGGCGTATCGCCCAAAGGATTAGAAATCGATGACAGTAATGGCATTTTAGGCTTGATGGCTGATATTGTCGAACCGGAACCTTCTTATGAAATTGCATTGGAAGCTGTTCTTGGAGAATCGTTACAATACATCCTTGTCAAAGATCAAAAAACAGGCATAGGTTCCATAGATTATCTTCAAACAACCGGGGAGGGACGTAGCGGCTTTATACCTGTTTCATCTGTCAAAAACATGGAGTGGAACCTCAAGAGCAAACCCCATCGCCAAAAAAGACTTTTGGACCATGTTTCTGTAAAAGATGGGTTTGAAAAGGTAACAGAAGCATTGTTAGGGCATGTCATTGTAATTGCCGATATTGAAGAGGCCATAAAGGTATTCAACAGCAATGGCGCATCGCAGACCATTGTTACCAAAGATGGCGATTTGATTTTCCACCAGGGCATCATGGTTGGCGGAAGTAAAGACAAATTATCAGGGATCCTTGCAAAAAAGAAGGAGCTTAAAAATATCAAACTTCAAATTAAAAGGTTAAATCAAAAATTTGAATCAGCCCGCCATAACCAAAAAGAATTGGAATCTGAAGTCCGGATCATTGAAAGCAACCTGCAGAAACTTGGAGAGCAAAAGAACAAGGTCACTAACTCCGAAATCGAGGCCGAAAAGGCCCTTTATAAAGCAACCGAAGACCTCAAACACGCCCGACGACATTTTGAAATCGTACGTCTGGAGCAGGAACAGCTTCTGGGTGAAGAGAGTGATATTCATGAAGAAATGGCCAGATACGATAAAGCGGTTGTTGAAATTGAAAACCAGGTAAAAAATGCTCAGAAGAAAGTCTCCGAAAAATTGGAACAGATCGGCACTGTTTCATATGAAATGGAAGAGTTTGATCAGAGAATAGTCGATCTCAAGCTCAAACTGACATCGTTAACCGCCAAACTGGAAAACACCAATAACACCTTAAGCCGGCTTATAGAGTTCCAAAATGATGGAATAAACCGGCTAGAACAGATTTCCCTGGAAATTTCCCGGAAAAAACAAAAAAGGGGGGCTTTAAAACAAAAAATAAAAGAATATGAGCAGACGCTTTCCTTCATGTATGACGATATGAAGAAACTTGAGCAAGCTCTTGAAAAAAATGAGGCGAATTATAATGCCATCGATGAAAAGCTTCAAGACAGTAACATCATCATATCAGACATACAGACCAGGCGTGAAAAAACTCTTCAGAAAATACGCATGCTTGAGCTTGAACAATCACAACGGCGCATTAAACGGGGAAATATTGCCGACCGCCTGGAAGAAAGCTATCATAGTCCGTTTGCGGAAGTTAAAGCAAAATTTGACAATATGTCAATCAAACCGGAGTCGTCCATAAATGAGATGGAGGATGAACTGTTCCGGCTCCGAAAAAAGATCGCAGATATCGACGATGTCAATCTTGGCGCCATCAAAGAATATGAACAGTTAAAAGACCGCTTTGATTTTCTTAATGAACAACGTGACGATCTTGTTAAAGCAGTGAACGACCTCCACAAAGTTATCAAGAAGATAAACAGGATAACACGGGAACGATTTGTCAAGACTTTCGATATGATCAACAATAAGTTGCAAGAGGTGTTTCCTCGTCTTTTTGAAGGCGGTTCCGCAAAGCTTGTTATGACAGAGCCGGATAATCTCCTTGAAACAGGCGTAGAGTTCATGATCCATCCTCCGGGAAAAAAGCTGACCAGAATGAGCCTTCTTTCCGGAGGGGAAAAAGCACTTTCAGCCATAGCTTTGATATTCTCCATCTTTTTAATTAAACCGGCATCTTTCTGTCTCATGGATGAAATTGATGCACCGCTTGATGATGCCAACATTTTTCGCTTTAACGATCTGTTGAAGATCATCGGAGACAAATCTCAAATAATCATGATAACACACAATAAAAAAACCATGGAATTTGTAGATACCCTGTTCGGAATAACTATGGAAAAAAAGGGGATTTCTAAGATTGTTTCGGTAAACCTGAATCAGGCAGTAGGATAAAACCTAACCCGGATAAACCGGAAAAAACAAATCACAAACCACAAATCACAAACAAATCACAATGACTGAAATTCAAAATTCTAAACAGGCTTTGGTCACGCGCAGCGCAGGCGCTTGCGCCGCATTTTGGAATTTGGATTTTTTTTGTTATTTGGAATTTAATTGATATTTGGTGCTTGTGTATTGATTTTTTCCCATTAAATGCGCAAAATTTACAACTAAGAAACTAATGTTGGATAAATTTCGTTATGGCATTCAACTGGTTAAAAAAGGGACTCTCAAAAACCCGCAAACTTCTTTCAACCGACATTAGCGAGCTATTTGCAGGCAACAGGAAAATTGATGATGAACTGCTGGAGGAACTTGAAGAACTTCTAATCACTTCGGATATTGGTGTCCAGACCACCATGGATCTAATACAGAGCATTTCAAAAAAGTCTTCAGAAATATCAGACGCCGATCAGCTCAAAAAAGTTCTCAAAGAGAAAATACTTGCATTACTGAGTGCAGAGAAACCTGTCCCACAAAAAATTATGACAACACCTCATGTCATAATGGTAATCGGTGTAAACGGTGTAGGCAAAACAACTACCATCGGAAAACTGGCGGCAAAAGCTGTAGCTTCGGGGGAAAAGGTTATCATAGCTGCCGCTGACACTTTTCGGGCGGCGGCAATCGAACAGCTTGTGATATGGGCTCAAAGAGCAGGTGTAGAAATCGTGAAACATAAGGAAATGTCAGATCCTGCCGCCGTTGCATATGACGGGGTTGAAGCGGCCATTGCCAGAGGTGCGGATATTGTTCTTGTAGATACCGCAGGAAGAATTCACACAAAGAAAAATCTGATGGAAGAGCTAAAAAAGATAAAACGCGCTATTTCGAAAAAACTTCCTGAAGCCCCTCATGAAATTCTTCTTGTTCTTGATGCCACAACCGGCCAAAACGCTCTTTCACAGGCTAAGCTGTTCAAGGATGCCCTTGACGTCACGGGAATCGCTCTTGCAAAACTTGACGGGACAGCCAAGGGTGGAATCGTTGTCAGCATTTGCAGTATGCTTGAAATTCCGTTAAAGTATATTGGGGTCGGCGAAAAAATTGAAGATCTGCAGAAATTTGATTCAGTCCAGTTTGTTGACGCACTGTTTTAGGAAAACGTTTATCTCGGAATAACTCATGAGGAATTACTTCTCCCAAATGCAATCATAAAGCCTGATAGCGTTATTAACTATAAAAAATATGTTGTTAAATGCTGATTTATGTTGACATGAAGAATTGACTAATGTATGGATCTTTTAAAATCAACGGTTGACAGTCATTAATCAACAACAAAAAGGGGGGTACAATTATGACAAAAGCAGAATTAGTAGAAAAAATGGCAAAGGATGCAGGCATCTCCAAGGTTGCTGCCGCAGCCACACTCAACTCTTTCATGACAAATGTAACAAAGGCTTTGAAGAAAAAGAATGGCAAAGTAACGTTAGTCGGATTTGGTACTTTTGCAAAAACCCGTCGAAAAGCTCGAAAAGGACGCAATCCTCAAACCGGCGATCCGATCAAAATTAAAGCATGTAATGTGGTAAAGTTTAGACCCGGAAAGAAACTCAAAGACGCTATATAAGACAGATATTGTCAACCACTTAACTAGTGCCTGAACGAAAACTGTCTTTTCCGCCAATATCTGCGTCAGACTCAAATTTTAATCCTCGAAATACTATTAGTATTACTGTGGTTAAAATTTTTCGTCTTCCTTGATCTTAACGAAAAATCCTAGTTTTCGTTCGGGCACTAGTTAACTTAATAAGACCCGCGTAATATCATTGTAAAACACATATATCATCAGCAGGATTAACACAAATATACCTGCCTGCTGGGCAATCTCACGCACCCTTATACTTACTGGACTTCCCGTGACGGCCTCAATAAAAAAGAAGAGCAGATGGCCGCCGTCCAAAACCGGTATGGGAAGAAAATTGATAATTGCAAGATTTATGCTGATCAGTGCGATAAAAAAGATTAAATTGGCCGCCCCTTCCCTGGCCTGCTGCCCCGCCATCTGGGCTATCATGATCGGACCACCCAGCGTTTTTGGTGAAATAGTCCCCTGCAAAAGCTTTACAACACCCTTTATTGTCATGGCTGTTATTTTATAAGTTTGTATGATGCTCTCTGAAAGGGACTGAAAAACGTTCAAATCTTTTGAAAAACCATCACCCGAAGCGGTGATTCCGATTACATACCTCTCTATATCCTCGCCAAATATATTTTGAAATATTTTCGGCTCCGGCATAATATTTACAACAAGCATAGTATCTCCGCGACGCACGGATACTGCCAGGGTCTTCCCTTTGCTTGCCGTAATAGTCTCTGCCATTTCTTCCCAGCTTGAAACCTCATCTCCATCAATGGATACGATTAGGTCATTTTCTCTCAGCCCTCCCCAGTATGCAGGCGTATCTTTTTGAACCTCTCCGATGGAAGGTTCCAATATAAACAAGCCGGAAAGTTGAAAAGTACCAAAGAATATTATCACCGCCAGAAGGATATTAAAAAAAGGACCGGCCGCAACGATTAATATCCTTTTAAAGACATGCTTGTGGGTAAATGAGATCGGGATATCATCAGGGGCTATCTCTGCATCGGGCGCCTCGCCAACCATTTTAACATATCCGCCTAAAGGTATGGCGGATATTAGATAATCGGTAATTCCGATTTTTTTGCCGATCAACCTGGGACCAAAACCGAGCGAAAATTTTTCAACCCCCACACCGAGCAACCTGGCGACCAGGAAATGCCCTAGTTCATGAAAAAATATCAGTACGCCCAACACCACGATTATTGCAAATATATTAACGCTCATTATAGTAATAGTTCCTGCTTTAAAGTAATTGTAACATTATATAGCGCCGATCAGATCCTGTGCTTGTTCTCTTGCCCACCGGTCAGCTTCGAGAATATCATCAAGGGCCGGATCTGGAACAACATTGTGTCGCTCCATTGTTTCTCTTATAACCTCGGGTATTTTAACAAATGGTACACGTCGCTTTAAAAAAGCCCGCACGGCCACCTCATTTGCGGCATTCAACACTGCCGGCAGTGTCTCTCCGGTTTCGCAGGCCCTATACGCCAGATCAAGGCATGGGAACTTTTCTAAATCGGGTTTTTCAAAAGTAAGCGCCCCTATCCTTGTAAAGTCAGGCGATGGCTGCTTTAGCGCAAGGCGTTCAGGATAGGACAGGGCATATGCAATGGCCCCCTTCATATCGGGAATGCCCATCTGAGCCATTACCGCTCCATCTTTAAAAGAAACCATGGAGTGAATCACGCTTTGCGGGTGGATCAAGACTTTAATCATATCATGTGGAACGCCGAAGAGACATTTTGCCTCCATAACCTCAAGCCCTTTGTTCATTAGGGTCGCCGAATCGACGCTAACCTTTTTGCCCATCCGCCAGGTCGGATGATTGAGCGCGTCTTGAGGTTTAATTTTCACAAATTCATTCTCCGGCCGGTTTAAAAATGGACCGCCCGACGCTGTTAGAAGGATCTCGACCAGATCCTGCCTGCGATTGCCCGCAATGCATTGAAAAATCGCGCTGTGCTCACTATCAATGGGAAGTATCTTTACACTATTTAATGCCGCTCTATTTACAACAATCTCACCGGCCATTACAAGGGTTTCCTTATTAGCCAGGGCAACGTTTTTCCCTGCCTCTATGGCAGCAAGGGTCGGAATCAGTCCGGCCGCCCCCACAACCGCAGAAACAACCATTTCAACAGAATCGAGGGTGGCCGCAGCCCTGTAACCATTTTCCCCGTATATTATTTCAACACCGGTTTCAGATGGGAGCATGCTTTTTAGTTCAAGGGCACGGGTTTCATCAAAAACCACAACGATTTCAGGGCTAAACCTCTCCACCTGACTGGCCAATAAAGTAGTATTGTTTTTGGCGGCAAGCGCCTTTACGGAAAATCGATCGGGGAACATTTCTACAATCTTAAGTGCATTGCACCCGATGGATCCCGTAGACCCGAGTATGGAAAGATTTTTCATAGCACTCAGATTATGGATAATGGGTCATAAGTAAAGGGATGTTATCTTTTAAAAAAACAAGTGGACAGCAGGCTTAACCAATCACCTATTACCTATTACCCAGTTAGTATATATTCTTTAAAAAAATATGCTGCCGGGGCGGCAAAAAGTAATGCATCAATCCGATCCAGAACGCCGCCGTGACCTGGAAGTAATACCCCGGAATCCTTTATATTACCGACTCTCTTAAGCTCAGATTCAAATAGATCGCCCACCTGTCCTGCAACACCTATGGAAAGGAAAAACAGGATGCTTAACCCCCACGGCAAGAGCGGGAAAAAAAAGAATTTAAACAAAGCACCCGCACATAAATTGACGGCAAGCCCTCCCACAGAGCCCTCTATGGTTTTGTTCGGACTTACAGCAGGGCAGAGCTTGTGTCGCCCTAAATAGGATCCGACATAGTATGCACCTGTATCACCCAGAAAAACTATGATTAACAGAAAAAATATCCAGGCAACACCGTCATCACCATTTCGGATCAGAACAAGATACGATAGGAATAAGGGTATATATATAACACCCAGAACCTGTTTGAAAACAATTTCCGATACTGATGCATCAGATTTAAACTTAGGTAAAGAGATCAGGGCAGGGACAATAAGATTTAAAGCAATAAGGCCTAATACACTTTTGAATGAATTAATATATGCAGCCCAGATAATAGCCGGGCCCATGATAAAAGCCGAAAGCTGAAAGCAAAATGGATTTAAGCTTTCAGCTTTATTCGGTACAATACGAAAAAATTCCCAGAGGGCTATGACGCATACGGCACCAATAACGACTGCAAACATTAATGCCCCCCCGCTGCCGATCATCAAAACAAGAAAGGGAATGGCCACAAAAGCTGTAATCCATCGTTTTAAATGCATATTGACCGGGTTGCCGGTTACAAGTTACGAGTTAATTACCGACTTTACCGAATCTGCGTTCACGTTGCTGGTAATCTTGCAGAATTCGCACTAATTCATTCTTCCCAAAATCGGGCCATAAGGTATCTGTAACATAAATCTCCGTGTAGGCTATTTGCCACAGTAGAAAATTGCTTATACGCATTTCTCCGCTTGTCCTAATCAGAAGATCCGGATCAGGTATTTCACTTGTATACAGATGTTTAGATATAATTTCCGGCGCTATTGAATCAGGATCGATACTACCATCTTTGGTTTTTATTGCAATCTCTTTAACCATCCTGACGATCTCAGCTCGCCCGCCGTAACTCAATGCCAGAACAAGGAGCATGCCGTTATTTTTTTTTGTTAACGTCATAGCCTTGTACAATACTTGCCGGACATCTTCCGGCAACCGCTCTATCTGTCCGATTGCATACAGGCGAATATTGTTATCCAACATCTCTTTTTGCTCTGATTTGAGAAATTTTTTAAGGAGGGTCATCAGAGCAGCAACCTCGGATCGGGGCCGCTGCCAGTTTTCAGTGGAAAAAGCATATAGGGTCAGGTAGGAAATGCCGATTTCGCGACAGGCTCGAACAATGGTTCGAACAGTTTCCGAACCCTTTTCATGTCCTTTAATCCGATTAAAAAGGCGCTTTTTGGCCCACCGGCCATTACCATCCATAATAATGGCAACATGTGAGGGTAGTTTTGCAGGATCAAGATCTTTGTAAATAGAGGAAGATGTATTAGAATTCAAGGATCTCTTTCTCTTTTTCTTTACAGATATCATCGATAAGCTTGATATGCTCATCTGTTATCTTCTGAACCTGGTCCTGAGCCTTGAAGGTATCATCTTCCGAAATCTCACTATCCTTTTTCAAGCCTTTTAACAGATCGTTGGAATCACGTCTGATATTGCGCACTGCGACTTTATGATCTTCGCTTTTTTTGTAAATAACCTTGACAAGCTGTTTCCTTCTCTCTTCGGTGAGCGGCGGAATGGAAATCCGTATCAGCTTGCCGTCATTGGAAGGCGTTAAATCCAGATCAGATTTCAATATCACCTTTTCTACATCCTTGATCACGGAAACATCCCAAGGCTGTATGGTAATCAAACGGCTTTCAGGGGTAGACAGAGATGCCATCTGGTTAAGGGGGGTCAGCGTACCGTAATATTCAACCCTGATACCATCAAGAATGGACAGGGAAGCACGTCCGGTCCTGACCCTCTTGAATTCATTTTTAAGAGAGTCTATCGTCTTTTCCATACTCTCCCTTGTTTCCTGATATATCGATTCAATCATGGATTTCTCCTTATTAAAATCTTTCGGAAATTCTACAACCTAATGAACTACCCCGCAGCAGAGCTGCGAGGTATCAAAATGAATTTTTATCTTATTAACCCCGATGCAGAGCATCGAGGAATTCTTTTGATTAAAATTACAAGTCTTTTAGTGGCAACCTGTTTATGCCAACTCCATTATTCCACTATTCCGATTGGGGCGAAGCCCCTAAGTGCTTATCTGGGTTCCAATCGGTTCTCCGCATATTACCTTTTTTATATTCCCCTTGTTTCCCAAATTAAAAACAACAAGGGGAAGCTTATTATCCATGGCCAGGGAAATGGCAGTCATGTCCATAACATGGAGCTGTTTTTCAATAACCTCCATATAGCTGATTCTTTTTATAAATTTAGCATCCTTGTCAACAACCGGATCTGAATCGTAGATGCCGTCAACCTTGGTTGCCTTTAAAAGAATCTCTGCACGTATTTCCTGTGCTCTGAGCACCGCAGCCGTATCTGTGGTAAAGTAAGGGTTGCCTGTGCCTGCCGCAAATATCACTACCCGTCCTTTTTCAAGATGGCGTATAGCCCTCCGTACTATGAAGGGTTCGGCCACCTCATGCATCGAAATGGCGGTCTGAACACGAGTCATAATCCTCTTTTCTTCAAGAGCATCCTGTAAAGCCAGACTGTTAATCACCGTAGCCAACATGCCCATGCGGTCGGCAGAAACCCTGTCCATACCATATGAAGCGGCGGCGACTCCCCTGAAAATATTACCGCCGCCCACAACTATGGCGATTTGAACTCCGAGATCAAATGCCAAACGGATCTCTTCAGCCACATATTTTATTACATCAGGGCTTATTCCAAAGCTCTGATCGCCCATCAGAGCTTCACCGCTAAGTTTCAACAGAACTCTTTTAAATCGCGGCATTTTCAATGTTTAGGACTCCCCTATCTTGAACCTTGCGAAACGTGTGATTTTTACGTTCTCACCGATCTTCGCAATCATTTCATTTAAAAGATCTGCAATGGTTATATTGGGATCACGCACATAGGCCTGGTTCAGCAGACAGTTTTCTTTGAAATATTTTTTCAGCTTACCTTCTACTATTTTGTCTACTATCTTTTCAGGTTTACCCATTTCCAGGACCTGCCCACGGTAAATTTCCTTTTCCTTATCGATCGTCTCTTCCGAAACATCTTCCGGCCGGATACCGACAGGGTTGGCAGCTGCAATATGCATTGCAATATTTTTTGCAAATTCTTGGAAATCATCGTTTTTTGCAACAAAATCGGTTTCACAGTTGATCTCGACCAGAACACCAAGCTTACTGTCCATATGAATATAAGACTCGACCACCCCTTCTGTCATAGCCCTGCCGGCTCGTTTAGCGGCTGTGGCCAGACCTTTTTTTCTTAAGAAATCGACTGCCTTACTTATATCGCCGTCACACTCGGCAAGTGCTCCTTTGCAGTCCATGATTCCTGTCCCGGTCTTTTCGCGGAGCTGTTTAACCATCGCGGCACTGATTGTTGCCATCATTATTCTCCTGTTTCAGTTGTTTCTTTATGTTCCTGACTTTCAGAATCTTCCGGGGTTTCAACATTTTCAGTATCCTGTTCGGCTGGAGATGTAGTCCTTTTTATTATTTCTACCACAGGACCTTCCGAACCGTCTGCAACAATCTTCCTTTCACCCGGTTTCAATTCCGCACTCACAGTCGAAATCTCGGATACTTCTTCTACCTCTTTGTCAGCTTCAGCCTGCTGCTTCTCAACCAGGCGCTGTTTACCTTCAATGCAAGCATCAGCGATTCTGGATGTAATCAACCGTATTGCACGGATGGCATCATCATTACCGGGTATGATATAATCGATCTCATCAGGATTGCAATTGGTATCAACAATTGCAACAATTGGAATCCCCAGCCGCCTTCCCTCACGAACCGCAATTGCCTCATTTTTTGGATCAACGATAAAAATAGCACCGGGAAGATCATTCATGGTGCGTATTCCACCAAGATTGCTGTCGAGCTTTATGCGTTCCTTTCCAAGCTTCAGCCTTTCTTTTTTAGGAAAAAGATTGATTGATCCGTCATTTACGATGGTATTGAGATAGTTAAGACGGTCTATACTTTTTCTTATGGTCTGAAAATTTGTCAGCATCCCGCCCAGCCATCGGTTATGAACGTAAAACATTTCGCATCGATTCGCTTCTTCATAAATGGAATCCCGGGCCTGCTTTTTTGTGCCCACAAAAAGGAGCATCTTGCCGTTTGTAACTGTATCTACTACAACATCATATACCGTCCTGAACATTCGAACAGTTTTCTGAAGGTCAATAATATAGATACCGTTCCTGGCCCCGAAGATATAAGGCTTCATCTTGGGGTTCCAACGCTTTGTCTGATGACCAAAATGTACTCCTGCCTCTAGAAGTTCTTTCATTGTAATATAAGCCATTCTTTTCTCCCTTCCTAAACGGTTTTTCCACCGCCCATATCAACCCCGATTCCGACCCCGTCATGTGGGGCACCAGGAAACAGGTCCATAGGCGTGCGAATTATAATTAAACTGAATTGTTTAACAAATTAAATATTGATTCGCAACAGTTTTTTATTACTCGATACAGGATGCATGTATCTTGCATCGGGGATCAAACATCTTTCTTTGTCATCCGGACAACACGGTCGTATCCACTGTAATCTTTTGTAAATACAATATCTTGATAATTCCCACACTTATGGATTATCTTGAAGATCTTATTTTTCTGATCATGGCCAATCTCCAGCAGGAGGCTCCCTTTCCGGCTCAGATTGAGATGAGCATCGTTAATAATATATCTTAAACAGCAAAGTCCATCTTTGTCACCGTCAAGGGCCCGAATCGGTTCATACTTGTCGATTTCAGGCTGGAGCAGCCCGATAACCCGGGTTGGAACGTAAGGCGGATTTGATATGATCATATCGAATCGTTGCCTCTCACTGTTTAAGGGCGTAAGCCAGTCCGCACAAAAGAAATTGACAACAGTATCGAGGCTATGACTCTTTGCATTCTGTCTCGCCAGCTTAACGGCTTTGATTGAACGGTCAGATGCAAAAAAAATATGATTCGGTCGCATGGATGCAATGGCCAGAATCACAGCACCTGATCCTGTGCCAAGCTCTAATATGCGCTTTTGTATCTGGTTAATATTAGAGCTTGAATCCTCAGGCAAAAGACTTAAGGCAGCCTCAACCAGGCACTCGGTCTCAGGTCGTGGGATCAAGACATCTTTTGTAACAGTAAAATCCATGGACCAAAATTCCTTGACACCCACAATATATGCAACCGGTTCCCTTTTAATCCTCCTTTTTATTAAAACTTTAAATTGTGACAGTTCATTTATGGAAAGCGGTTGGTCGTATCGTAAGTACAGATCTATTCTTTTCAATTTTAAGACGTGTGCGAGAAGTATTTCGGCTGTGGATCTTGGGCTGTCTATATCGTGGGATTTAAAATAAGAAGTGGTCCATTTAAGAAGTTTTATTATGGTCCATTCAGGATCCCCGGACTTCGGTTGATTTTGCATTCTGTAATGCCTGGGTCTGATAAAAAGTTGCAAGCTCTCCTATGATTTCGTTTATTTCTCCCTGCATAATATTTTCCAGCTTGTAAAGGGTGAGTCCGATTCGGTGGTCGGTGACTCTTCCCTGAGGAAAATTATAAGTCCTGATTCTTCCGCTTCTGTCCCCGTCTCCTATCTGGCTTTTCCGCTCTTTGGATCTTTTTTCATCCTGCTCTCTGATCATACTATCGAGAATACGAGCACGCAGCACTTTCATACCCTTGTTCTTATTTTTCAACTGCGATTTTTCATCCTGGCAAGTTACTACTATACCCGTAGGTAGATGGGTAATACGTACCGCTGAATCGGTTGTATTTACACTTTGACCACCCGGACCGGTTGCTCGGAACACATCGACTTTAATCTCACTCGGATCGATATGAAGTTCGACATCTTCGGCTTCCGGAAGAACCGCAACGGTAACCGCAGATGTATGTATCCTTCCCTGAGCCTCGGTTTCCGGAACACGCTGAACACGATGTATGCCGCTTTCATATTTAAAACTGCTGTATGCCCCCTTGCCGTGAATCATGGCGATGATCTCTTTTAAACCGCCAACACCGGTCGGATGATGGGTCATGACTTCGACTTTCCAGTTCTTGCTTTCAGCATATCTGGTGTACATTCTGAAAAGATCACTTGCAAACAGCCCGGCCTCTTCTCCGCCTGTTCCCGCCCTGATTTCAATAATAACATTCTTATCATCATTGGGGTCTTTGGGTAAAAGGAGATTCTTGAGATCATTTTCTAGTTTTTCTTTCCGGATGGTGAGTAGAGCAACCTCCTCACGTGCCATATCTATTATGGCCGGGTCTTTGTCTTTTAACAGATCCTTACTGTCATTAAGCTCGGTTGCGGTCTGCTTGTATTTTTTGAAAATCGATACAATCTTGCTTAGATCTGCATGCTCCCGGCTATACTTCTGGTATGCCTCCCGATCCTGGACGATGATAGGATCACTCAGAAGCTTTTCAACTTCTAAAAATCGATCTTCAACACCTGTTAATTTATCAAGCATGAGTTTTATTCAGCCCGTTTCCAACTTTCGTTATTATCTGTTTTGTAGAAAAATTAGGGTCTTAAGATTTTTTCATGAGCTGTCCGGCACCTCTTCATTCTGTAGAAGAGGCTGGGCGGAAATGAGTGAGCGGGCTATCTATTGGTTCTGGAATTTCTCATATTTCTTACGGAAACGCTCAATTCGACCAGCAGTATCCACAAGTTTCTGTCTGCCTGTATAAAAAGGATGGCATTTTGAACAGATTTCAACACGTATATCCGATTTTGTCGAACCGACCTCCAATACATTGCCGCATGCGCAAGTTATGGTTGTCTCTGCATACTCGGGATGAATGTCCGCTTTCATATATTTTCAACCTCCTGTTTTTCTTTTATGCATTCATTGAATCTAAGAAATCTTGATTATTCTTTGTTCCATTCATTTTATCAAGTAAAAACTCCAAACTGTCAACAGGATTCAGTGAAGAAAGCAGCTTTCTTAAAATCCAGACACGCGTCAGTGTCTCCTTATCAAGAAGAAGCTCTTCCTTGCGCGTACCTGATTTTTTTATGTCAATAGCAGGGAACACACGTTTATCGGCAAGCCTGCGATCTAACTGAATTTCCAAATTGCCGGTACCTTTGAATTCTTCAAAAATGACTTCATCCATACGACTTCCGGTATCAACCAGGGCGGTTGCCATAATGGTAAGGCTTCCTCCCTCTTCAATATTTCTGGCCGCCCCGAAAAAACGTTTTGGACGCTGAAGCGCGTTTGAATCAACACCCCCGGAAAGGATCTTCCCACTGGGAGGAATAACAGAATTATATGCCCGTGCAAGCCTGGTTATACTATCTAGAAGGATAACAACGTCCTTTTTATGCTCCACCAGGCGTTTAGACTTCTCGATAACCATTTCAGCCACCTGAACATGCCTTTCAGCGGGCTCGTCAAAGGTCGAGCTTATCACTTCCCCATCAACGGATCGCTCCATGTCTGTGACCTCTTCGGGGCGCTCGTCAATAAGAAGCACAAATAGAACAATATCTTTATGATTGGTACTGATACTATTGGCAATCGACTGCAGCAGCATTGTCTTTCCGGATCTTGGAGGTGAAACAATCAACCCTCTTTGACCAAAACCGATAGGGGTCAAAAGGTCCATTATTCTCACGGAATAATCATCATCATCGGATTCAAGCATTATCTTACTTTCCGGATAAAGCGGTGTCAGATTGTCAAAAAGAATTTTTTCCCTGGCCAACTCCGGATCTTCATAATTTACCGCCTCAACCTTTAACAGGGCAAAATATCGTTCCGTCTCCTTAGGCTGCCGAATCTGCCCGGACACAGTATCTCCTGTTCTTAGATTGAAACGGCGTATCTGTGAAGGAGACACATAAATATCATCAGGCCCCGGCAAGTAATTGTAATTAGGCGCCCGTAAAAATCCGAATCCGTCCGGCAGTATTTCGAGCGTACCTTCTCCGAATATTAAACCGGTCCTCTCAATCTCTGCCTGTAACAGGGCAAAAATAAGATCCTGCTTCCTCATTCCAGCAGCCCCGTTAATCTTGAAATCTTTGGCCAAAAGAGTCAGTTCGCTGATTTTTTTACTTTTAAGCTCAACTAAATTCATAATATGGAAATTCCTTTTTTTTCGGTCTGGCCGAGTTGTATAATACAGTGAATTAATTTAATATATTGTTAATCCGGATCCATGTTGGCTTTTATGGAAGAAAATATGTATTCAGTGAATTAAGATTGAAGAATTAGACATCCTCTCTAAAAGGCGAGATCCAAACAGGTGTGTTCTTATTAATTTTTTGGAAATTCTAAAACATAATTCCCTTCCTGTCAAGGACTTTCAATCTTTTTTGCCTTTTTTGTGTATTTTTGAAAAAGTTTTTCATATAACCGATCAACGGATCTTATCAGCTGCTCCTTTGAACCGTCATTTGACAGTACAAACTCAGCACGTTCAACCTTCTTTTCTTCCGGCATCTGAACGTTTATAAGTTTTTCGGCCTCATCACAGGAAACGTTATCACGATCCACCAGCCTTTTAACCCGTAATTTGCGGTCGGCACTGACTACGACAACCAGATCGAACTGTTCTTCCATGCCGAGTTCAAAAAGAAGGGGGACCTCTATCACCACGACACGATCACCTTCCAATTCTGCTTGAGCCATCTTTTGCTGCATAAGCTTCGATATTTCCGGGTGTATAAACCGCTCCAGAGAAATCCTGGCGGCATCATCGTTTATAATAATGCGCCGCAGCATTTGACGATTCAGCATACCATCACTTAACAATATCCTTTCACCAAAATAATTGAAGATTTTTTCATGAGCCGTCGAGCCGGGAGCAACAGCTTCCCTTGCCAGTGAATCTGAACTTATAACCTTTATACCCAACTCTTTCAAGCGGTAGCAAACAAGGGTTTTCCCGGATCCAGCCCCCCCTGTCACTGCAACTTTTAGAACTTTTAATATAGTTTCGATCATATCAGTATCCGGATAGACACAATCTGAAAATAGTGATATTAAACATAAAGAGATATAACCTAAATTCTTGGTGCAACGTCAAGAAAAGTAGAAAACTCAATGATTAATTTCAATTCAAATATTTTCCCCCAAAAAAAAGGCGCATATATCATTGGCGGTTCGATCAGGGATCTTCTTCTTGGTCGAACTCCAACCGACTATGACATTGCAGTAACTGGAAATCCAGAAAAATTTGCAAAAAAAATAACCGCAAATATACCAGGCCGTCTTGTCAAGATAGGCAAACCCGGGCAGATGATCATCCGTGTTATATCGGATGATAATATTTTTGATATCACATCCTTAAACGGCTCCCCCATAGAAGACGATCTCCATAAAAGGGATTTTACGATAAATGCCTTGGCATACGACCTTTCTTCAGGAGAGATTATCGACTGCATGGGCGGTCTTCGGGATCTTGCCGATAAAAAAGTTCGTATGGTTTCCACAAATGCTTTCAGAAAAGATCCTATCCGCTTAATAAGGGCATATAGAATCGCCGCATACTTGGATTTCGAGATCGAATCACAGACGACTGACCTTATAAAAACTTATGCAAAACTCATACAAAATTCAGCCGGTGAACGTATACGGGTCGAAATTTTCAAAATGTTCGGCACGTCGAAATCATATTATTATCTTTCCCAAATGGCTGACGCCGGTCTTTTAACCGCCATCTTCCCCGATCTTGACCGGTTAAAAGGATGCCTTCAAAACAGTCATCATCTTTATGACGTGTTTGAACATACAATGAAAGCATATCACAATCTTGAAACAATAATAAACGATCCGGGCAAGCTTCTGCCGAACACTTCCATCCAGATCCGGCAATATATCGATGAAAACAAGATGGCGCTTTTAAAATATGCAATTTTGCTGCATGACATTGGAAAGCCTTGGACAAAAACTATCGATAACCAAGGAAAAAGCCATTTTTTCGGTCATGCTAAGAAAAGTTCTGACCTGGCTCAAAATATCAGCCAAAATCTGAGATTTTCCAACCGTGAAAAGCATTTCATCGATTTTATTATCCGCAACCATTTAAAACCGCTTTTTCTTTTTTCGGCCATGCAAAAAAAAACTTTAACCCGAAAAGGATTAACTCGTTTCTTTATAAAATGCGGGGACAACACCCCTGCCCTGCTGCTGCATACCATTTCGGATACCATGGCAAAAATAAACAAGGCAAATCAAATTAATAATGCCTTCATAGCATTTGCAAA
>DAOVAE010000060.1 GCA_030671225.1 Desulfobacteraceae bacterium | reverse complement strand
GGTTGCAAAATGTTATTTTATTATTCTAATGATGACGGTTTCGTAAAAAGTCCAACTTCTGCGTTGCGCTGCATCCTTCGTCATTACAGCGTACTATAAGTACGCCTCATTCCTCAGGATTTGCGCGCCTTGAATTTGGAGCTTTTTACTTTGCCGTCGAATTTCAACTTTTTACGAGATTGTCAACGATACTTTTTAAAAATCTGGAACTTAAAAAAAACCGAATCCGGAGTCGTCCAAAAAGAAAGGAAGCGCCATGATCCATGTTGAAAACTTAACAAAATATTATAACGAGTTCTGCGCCGTGGATAAAATCAATTTCGACATAAAAAAAGGTGAGATCCTGGGCCTTTTAGGTCCTAACGGTGCAGGCAAAACCACCACTTTACGGATGCTGACCGGCTACTTTATGCCCACATCCGGGACGATTCGCGTCAAAGACTATATGATTGATGAGAATTTACTGGAGATCAAAAAGCTGATCGGATATCTACCGGAATCGGCCCCGCTATACCATAGTATGCTGGTGTATGATTATCTCGATTATGTTGCAGAACTGAGGGGGTTGGATAAAGATAAGAAAATTTCCAGAATCCGGCAGCTGTTCGAACTGTGCGGGTTGGACGATATTATGCACAGGAGTATTAATGAACTCTCCAAAGGATTAAAACAGCGGGTCGGCCTGGCCCACGCCATGATGTATGATCCGGACATTCTGATTCTGGACGAACCGACTTCGGGCCTTGACCCAAATCAGATCGCTGAAATACGGGAAATCATCAGGGAAATTGGGGAGGAAAAAACCGTAATTCTTTCAACCCACATCCTGAGCGAAGTCGAGGCAACCTGTGACCGGGTAGTGATAATCAACAAGGGCAAGATCATCGCAGACGACCTAATGGAAAATCTCAAACAATCCGAGAGTCAAAAACATTTCATCTATCTCGATTTTCTCAATACAGAATTTCAATCTGTCCGGGATCGATTAAACGAAATAGAAGGCGTGGTAAATGTTGAGCGGGTAAATGAAGAACCAAACGGCCCGCTTGGCGTGCGACTTACCTGTAAATCCGCGCTTGATCTGAGAGAAACCATTTATCAAACCATCAAACAGACATCATGGGTTCTAATTGAGTTTCATAAGGAGACCAAAACCCTTGAAACAATTTTCCGCGAACTGACCAAGGAGGACTAACATGCAGCAGGTTATACGCATTTGCAATAAGGAATTAAAAGATTATTTTATATCTCCAATCGCATATATTGTCATATCTGTTTTTCTTCTGGTGACCGGATGGTTCTTTTTTGCGACCTTCTTTTATTATAACCAGGCGGATCTACGAAATTTCTTTGATCTGCTTCCCATTACTTTCTCATTTTTTATTCCGGCGGTCACCATGAGATTGTTTTCCGAAGAACTGAATGTTGGATCTTATGAAATGCTGCTCACCCTGCCGGTGACATTTAACGATATCCTTGTGGGCAAATTCCTGGCAGGGGTTTTTTTCGTGGCCGCCGCACTGGTGCCGACGCTTGCTTATCCCATATGCGTCGCCTTTATGGGACAGCTCGACTGGGGAACGGTGGCAGGAGGCTATATGGGAGCTCTTTTACTTGGATCGGCCTTTACCGCCGTGGGGCTGTTTGCATCATCATTGACCCGCAATCAGATAATTGCCTTTATTGTCGGCATGGCCATCTGCTTTACCCTGACTTTGATCGACAAAATGCTCTTTTTCTTTCCCAGATCCATGCTGGGTGTTGTCGGGTATCTTGGGGCAGATTTTCATTTTAAAAACATCGCAAAGGGAATTATCGATTCACGGGATATTCTCTATTTTTTAAGTGTTATATTCATCGGTCTTTACGGCACCCACCTAGCCATGGAGGGAAAAAATTAAGGAGAATAAAATGGGTATGCAAAAACCATATGCAAAATATATTAAACTTTTTGTCTATCTGATAATTATCGTACTGGTCAATGTGGCGGGGATGACCCTGTTCTTCAGGATCGATCTTACATCAAATAAAATCTATTCCATATCACAGGCAAGTAAAAATGTTGTATCCACGCTTTCCGAGCCTTTGACGATTGATGTCTTTTTTACCAAAAACCTGCCGGCGCCGTATAACAACACTGAACGGTATATTCACGACCTACTTGAGGAATATGCGATCCATGCCAATAAATATTTCAACTATCGATTTTATGATGTCAGCCCTGAGGGCGAAGGGATCAACCCTTCAGCACGGGAAAATCAGAAACTGGCGGATAATTACGGCATCCATCCGGTTCAGATTCAGGCCTTTGAAGAAGATGAGGTAAAATTCAAGAAGGCTTATATGGGCCTGGTGTTGATTCACGGCGATATGATCGAGCGGATTCCCACAATTACCTCCATCAATGGTTTAGAGTACAAACTAACCACGGCTATACAGAAGCTGAACAATAAAATCAGTGCCATGCTAAGGCTGCCGGATAAAATTCAGGTTAAACTGTATCTCTCATCTTCCTTAAAATTCGTGGCGCCGTATATGGGTCTTAGCGAACTTTCCGAATACCCTGAAAAATTGAAAGAAATCGTTAAAGACCTCAATGCCAAAAATTACGGGAAACTGGAATATGCCTATATCGACCCCTCAACCGAGCAAATCAAGGAACAGTCATGGAAAAAATATAACCTGATGCACCTTAAATGGCCGGCTCTTTCCAGCGGTAAAATTCAGGCCGGTAGCGGAATCATCGGTCTTGTGATGGAATATGGGGAAAAAGTCAGAGAAATGCAGCTGTTAAGTGTGCTCAAGATACCGATAATCGGAACCCAGTATAATCTTGTCGATATTGATCAAATGAAAGATATAATCAACGACAATCTGGAAACATTGATCGAAATCAATCAAGATCTGGGCTATCTAGCGGATCACGGAACACTTGATATTTCGGGTTTCTCGCCCATGGGGCGGCAAAATCCGGATTCCCTGTCCACCTTTTCAAGTTTGATATCACAAACTTACAGCATTAAAACACTAAAATTAAAAGACCAGTCCATCCCGGGCAGCCTCAACTGCCTGGTCATTGTACGGCCAACGGATAAATTTTCCGATTACGAGCTTTTCCAAATCGACCAGGCCCTGATGAGGGGAACAAATCTGGCACTGTTTCTGGATGCTTTCAAGGAAGTCAGTTCCAGTAATCAGCCAAATTCAGGTTTTAATCGCGGTCTGAACTATGTACCCCTGGATACAGGCCTTGACAAATTGTTGGCGCATTATGGAATCATCATAAAAAAATCATATGTTCTGGATGAAAATTGCCATAAGCAACGGCTTCCCCAAAGTATTGGCGGAGGTGAAAGACCCATATATTTTGCCCCCATCATTAAAAATAGATTTATTAATCATGACCTTAAGTTCATAAAAAGCATCAAGGGGCTGGTTGCTGTTAAAATATCCCCTCTGGAACTTAATGAAGAGCTAATTTCAGCAAACAAGCTGAAAGCTGTTAAGCTTTTTGCATCTTCGGAAAAATCCTGGGAAATAAGCAATAACATCAACCTTAACCCTATGTTTCTCAGCCCACCACCGTCGAATGATGAGCAGCAAAGTTTTCCATTGGCGTATTTTATTGAAGGTGAGTTTCCCAGCTATTTTTCAGGAAAGCCTATCCCGGAAAAAACATCTGATGAGATTGATACTGAAACTAATGACAAGAAAGAAAACACCGCTGAATCGGCAGCCAAAAAGACAGAGCATGATTTATCGAAAATAAAAGGCAAAGGCGGCTTTATTGCCAAAGGAAGGCCGGCCAAAATCTTTCTGATGGCATCTTCTGAAATGCTTAAGGATAATGTTTTGGGCCCGGAAGGTAACAGCCCCAACGACATGTTTGTTATGAACATAATAGATGCCCTGAACGATCGAGAAAATATTGCAGTCATGCGAAGCAAGGTGCAGAGCTTTAATCCTTTGCATGATACAGGAGCGATGATAAAAACTTTTGTAAAGACTTTTAATATTGCCGGACTTCCGGTTCTTGCGGCCTTTTTGGGCCTTGTCGTATTTCTGCGCCGTCATTCGAGAAAAAAACAGATCAAAATGATGTTTCAGAAATAAGATCTGGGTTCAGGGTTTAGAGGTTGGGGTTAAACTTAATCCTATTATTCTATCTTCCATCAACTTTGAACCGGGAACTTTTGAACCTTAGAACGCATACAGAGAGGTAAATATGAAGGTGAAGAAAGAATATTTCATACTTGCAGGCGTCATTGTTGCATTGATCCTGTATATCGTTTTGCACAAATCAAACCGGACAAATTATAAGCTTCCTGATATCCCCGCAGTTTCCGGGAAGCAGATTTTAAAAATAGAAATTGTTAAAGCCGGCAAGTCCATTGTTTTGAATAAAAAAGACAACACATGGTACATCGAACCAAAGGGATATCCCGCTGATAAGGTAAAGGTTAAAAACATGCTCGATGTAATCGAAAAATGGACTGTAACAGCACTTGTATCTGAATCAAAAAACTATTTACGTTATGATTTGTCCGATGACAAAAAAATTAATGTTAAAGCCTGGCATGGCAAGGCGCTGAACCGAGAGTTTGATATCGGCAAGGCAGCCGAAACTTTTCAACACACATTTGTTAAACTTGCGGGTGATTTCAATGTATATCACGCCCGGGGGGATTTCAGGCGAAAATTTGACCGGACCGTCGACGATTTGCGTGATATGACGGTGTTGTCCTATACGCAAAAAGATATACATGGAATACAGATTGCTCTGAACAAAAAGACCATCTCTCTCAGCCGAAAGCAGATCCCTGCAACAGCAGATGAAAAAAAGGATAAATCAGCCAAAACCTCAAAGGATTCCAAAACCAAATCAATCTGGAAGGATGCAGAAGGAAAAAAGATAGCTAATGCTAAGATTAACAATCTCCTTAGTTTCCTTAATCGACTCGAGTGTGAAAAATATATAAACGACGCTAAAAAAGAATATTTTAAAAATCCAGCCTATGCCGTCACCCTCAAAGGGGCAAAAGAATATTCTCTTTCCATATTTGCCAAAAAAGATAAAGATGAAAAAAATTATCCAGCGATTTCATCGGAGAATGATTACCCCTTTTTACTATCTGATTCTCAGGTGGACAGTGTTAAATTGAAAATCGAGGAAATCGAGGAAGTAAAAAAGAAGTGACATTATAGCCCTTCGATTCAATCCTTAAAAAAAAATTGTTTGACACATATGAAATCATGTTATATATCCCTTTTTAAGCATATAAGGAGTGGCCATGAAACCATTTGTCAAAGTCATGAAAGCCCTTTCCGATCCCAACAGGGTAAAGATTGTAAAATTACTGCAACAGAAAGTGATGTGCGTTTGCGAGCTACAGGGAGCTTTGGGGATTTCCCAACCGAGTGTTTCCAAGCATCTTAAAATATTGGAAGAGGCCGGCCTGGTAGAATATCAGAAGGACGGTTTATGGGTAAACTATTATCTTGCCGATGGCAATCATAGTCCTTATGCAGCCAGCTTGTTGGGGAATATTAAACACTGGCTGGATGATGATTCGGAAGTTGCTGATTTGATCAAAAAAGTGCCCTTTTTAAACCGTGAAGAATTGTGTAAGCTATAATTTTTTTTGGCCCTTATATATAGACGTATGTAAATATTATAATATAGAAAGCCGGTTCTTTTTTTTTGGTTCCGGCCTGTCCCGTTTGCTGAGCTTGTCGTGATTAGAAAAAGGAAATATTAAATGAAAGAACGGACTAAGTTGCTGTTAATTATTTTAATTTTTCTGGTCTGTTACTATCTTCCATGGAGCCATCCTACAATCCGTAGGTCCGGCCTGGAAGCCTTTATGATGCTTAGGGAATACGCCCGGGAGCATGTTTTAACCTGCCTGATTCCGGCTTTTTTCATTGCAGGCGCAATAGCTGTATTTGTATCGCAGGCATCAGTCCTAAAATATTTCGGCGTCCAGGCGAAAAAGGTGCTCGCCTATTCGGTTGCCAGTATTTCCGGGACAATCCTGGCGGTCTGTTCCTGTACGGTTCTGCCACTGTTCGCCGGAATTTACTCCCGGGGCGCCGGAATCGGTCCGGCATCCGCCTTTCTATATTCAGGCCCGGCCATCAACGTGCTGGCCATAACTCTTACTGCAAAGATTCTGGGCTGGCAGTTAGGATTGGCCAGGGCTGTTGGAGCCATAATATTTGCTGTGATCACCGGCCTTCTAATGGCGTTTATTTTTCGTAAAGATGACGCCACCCGCACAACCGGACAGATTTATATGCCGGATGCTGAAGAAAAGGGACGTACATTGCTGCAAGATACGCTCTACCTGCTGACAATGGTTTTAATTTTGGTCTTCGCGGCTTTTGCCAGGCCTGACAAAGGCTCAACAGGCTTGTGGCCTGCTATTTTTAATGCAAAATGGTATATCACCATCACTCTACTGATCATGCTTGCCCTTATGCTAAAAGCCTGGTTCACAAAAGATGAATGTAAAAGCTGGGTGAATTCTACCTGGGGATTTATTAAACAGATATTCCCTCTGCTCGGAGCAGGGGTCCTGGTGGCCGGATTTATGCTGGGCAGGCCGGGGCATCCCGCACTCATTCCTGAACAATATATCCAGACACTGGTTGGCGGCAACTCTTTGTCGGCCAATTTATTTGCTTCGATCTCCGGTGCGATAATGTATTTTGCCACCCTCACCGAAGTACCGATTCTGCAAGGACTCCTTGGAGCCGGAATGGGCAAAGGACCGGCGCTGGCATTGCTGCTTGCAGGGCCGGCCCTTTCTCTGCCGAACATGCTTGTCATCGGAGGGGTAATGGGTGTTAAAAAAACCGCCACATTCTGTGGAATCATCGTGATCATGTCTACTATTGCCGGCATGATATATGGTTTGATAGCAGGTTAACCC
>DAOVAE010000135.1 GCA_030671225.1 Desulfobacteraceae bacterium | reverse complement strand
TCACAGAGGGCCCAGATACGGCATCGACTTCGCCGGAGGGACATTGATACAGGTAAAGTTTAAAGCCCCCACAAGTCTGAAGAAGATAAAATCGGGCCTTGCCACTATAGATTTAGGCAAATCATCAGTTCAACAGTTCGGTGATAAAAGTGATAATGAATATCTTATCCGGACTGATATGTCCGTCACGACAACCAAGGGGGTTTCTCTCAAAGTGCAGAAAGCCCTGGAATCCTCAACGGGAAATGAAGTCAAAATTCGTCGTGTTGAGATGGTCGGACCTCAAGTTGGCAAAGACTTACGGGAAAAAGCCTTGTTCGCTATGTTTTACGCTCTGTTATTTATTACAATATATATATCAGGACGATTCGAATTAAAGTGGGTCCTGAGCGCCGTTATGGCAGGAGCGCTTATGGGTGCCGTCTACCTTCTTTCTCTTTTTAATGTCAGCGTCCCCTATCTTATGGCAGCCGCATTGATAGTAACACTTTCTCTTTTCTGGTTTCTTGAACTGAAATACGCCATGGGCGCTATTGTAGCCCTTATCCATGATGTCACCATTACCGTTGGTATTTTTTCTATATTTGACATAGAGTTCACACTACCGATTATCGCGGCTCTTCTCACCATCATCGGATATTCGCTCAATGATACTATTATTATTTTCGACAGAATCCGGGAAAATCTGAGGAAACATCAAAAAAAGACACCTGAATTATTGATTAATAGAAGTGTAAATGAGACGCTCAGTCGAACCATACTGACCTCTTCAACTACCCTTGTTGTGGTTGTGGCACTGTTTGTCCTGGGAGGCGGAATAATCCACGACTTCGCATTTGCAATGATTGTCGGCGTCTTTATCGGGACTTACTCTTCAATTTACGTTGCAAGCCCCATACTGCTTGCATGGCAGGGCCGTGGAAGAAAAAAATAAGTGGAGAATATTCTGCCATGGTTTATGTTGAAAAGTGTTCCTGGAATAGGTAATCACCTTTTCAAGCGACTGATAGATCGTTTCAATTCACCTGAGGATGTTTTTGAAGCTTCCCAAGAGGATCTTCTCGAGGTTGAAAGCATAACCCCTCGTCTTGTTAGAGCAATAAAGAATCACAAAATTTCTGAACCGGTCCAAAAAGATCTCGATCTTGTGATAAAGAAAGGTTACAAAATTGTCACCATGTCGGATATTGATTATCCACCTCTTTTACTTCAAATACCTGATCCGCCCCCTTTCTTGTACGTTTTCGGACGTCTTGAAAGTTCAATAAATAATGTCGCGGTTGTAGGCTCCAGGAATGCAACAGATTACGGCATCTCCACAACCAGACGCCTGTGCAGGGATTTAGCTTTTTTAAAAATGACTATCATAAGCGGCATGGCTATGGGTATTGATTCGGCTGCCCACCAAGGAGCTCTTATGGGTAAAGGAAATACTATCGCGGTTTTAGGAAGTGGACTGGAGATAGTTTATCCGGCAGAGAACCGCAAGCTCTTTCATATGATTTCCGAAAACGGTGCCGTTATTTCGGAATTCCCTCTGACTACAGAGCCGGAAGCCCATAATTTCCCCATTCGAAACAGGATAATCAGCGGAATTTCCCTTGGAACAGTAGTCGTGGAAGCAACCAAAAGAAGCGGATCACTAATAACGGCACGCCTTGCTGCAGAACAGAACAGGGAGGTGTTTGCTGTCCCTGGAAGCATTCATTCGTTTAAAAGCACCGGTACACACACCCTCATAAAACATGGAGCTAAGCTTGTTGAACATGCTCAGGATATTATAGAAGAATTCTCACATGTTATTAAAACTCCGGTTGTAAATAATAACAAAACTGTCGAAAACCATACAACCAAAATTGATTTGTCACTCACTCCCGATGAATCACTTGTGTTTAAAGCTCTCGGGCCGTACTCTGTTCATATTGATGATCTTGTACGAAAACTTTGCATAGAACCCGGCAAACTCTCAAGCATTTTGCTGCATCTTGAACTCAAGGGGATTGTGCGGCAATCTCCGGGGAAACTCTTTTCTCTGGCAGCCATGGACTGAGACCTTTGAAAAATGTTCAATTTTGTTCAAGGCCAAGGAACTCGAAAATTTTAACCACAGGAATACATGCAGTATTTCGAGGATTAAAATTTGAGACTGACGCCGGATTTGGGCAAAAGGGGGCGTTTTGCAAAGGTCTCAGAGTAAAGGGACGAAAATAATTTATTCAGTGAGGTAAAACTGTGACTAAACCACTTGTTGTTGTAGAATCACCCACAAAGGTGAGAACCATAAAAAAATATCTGGGTCAGCGGTATAGTGTCGCTGCAACCGTCGGTCACATAAAGGATCTTCCGTCAAAAGAAATGGGAATTGATATCGAGAGAAATTTTAAACCAAAATATATTAACATTCCAGGAAAACAGAAAGTCATAAAATCATTAAAACAAGCTGCTGGTGAATCAAAAGATATTTATCTTGCACATGACCCGGACAGGGAGGGTGAAGCCATTGCGTGGCACACAGCAGATATTCTCAAAAAAAAGGGGCGAAGATTTTACAGAGTACTTTTCCATGAGCTTACAAAAAATGCCGTCAATAAAGCTATTGCCTCGCCTGAGGAACTCGACCGTAACAAATATCGAGCCCAGCAGGCACGCAGAATACTCGACAGACTTGTCGGATACCAGATATCTCCCCTATTGTGGCGAAAAGTACAGGGCGGGCTCAGTGCAGGGCGGGTCCAGTCCGTTGCCGTGCGGATCATCTGTGATAGAGAACATGCTATCCATGCCTTTGAGTCCGAAGAATACTGGTCCATAACAGCCCATCTTGAAAACAATGCTCCTCCGCCGTTTACGGCAAAGCTCGTAAAAAGAAAAGGTAATAAAATTAAAATCCCTGATGAAAAGTCAGCAAGTTCCATCGTGAAAGAGCTGTCAGGGGAAGAATTTACAGTGGAGAAAGTTCAGAAAAAAACTACAAAAAGAAACCCTTTCCCGCCTTTTATCACCAGCAAACTTCAGCAGGAAGCTATACGAAAGCTACGATTTTCCTCCAAAAAGACCATGAGCATAGCACAGCAGCTCTACGAGGGTATCGACATTGGTCCCGGTGAACCCGAAGGACTTATCACTTACATGCGTACGGATTCCACCCGGATCGCAAAGGAAGCCGCTTTTGAGGCCCTTAAACTAATTAAAGAGAGGTTCGGAGAAAAATATGCTCCTGAAAAGCCGAGGTTCTTCAAAAATCGGAAAAAGGCTCAAGATGCTCATGAAGCCATACGGCCGACATCGGTCTATAATACGCCTGAAAAATTAGCACCGTATCTTTCCAAAGATCAGCTGGCTTTATACCGTCTTATCTGGAATCGCTTTGTTGCATCCCAGATGAAGCAAGCTATTATTAATAAGAATTCCATATCGATCAGGGCCGGTTCATGCTTGTTTACAGCAAGCGGATCATCCGTTAAGTTCCCCGGTTTTATGGCCCTTTACATGTCTGTAGACGACGAGATCGAAAGTAAAAGCCGAAAGAAAAAAGATGATCTTCCCGAACTTAGTGAAGGGATGGTTTTAAAACTCAATAAATTAGAGCCTAAACAACATTTTACAATGCCGCCTCCAAGATTTTCAGAGGCATCTTTAATCAAAGAACTCGAAGAAAACGGGATCGGCCGCCCCAGCACCTATTCCGCCATCCTGTCTACAATCAGAGGAAAGGGTTATGTAGATCTATTAAAAGGATATTTCAAACCCAACGAACTGGGATTTATTGTCAACGACCTTCTGGTGGAAAGCTTCCCCGATCTATTTGATGTTGAATTTACCGCCAAGATGGAGGACGATTTGGACCTTGTCGAAGCTGCAAAGATCGATTCTTTAGAAATCCTGGCGCGTTTTTACGACTCTTTTAAAAAAGAACTCGAAGCAGCTTCAAAAGATATGCTCAGT
>DAOVAE010000111.1 GCA_030671225.1 Desulfobacteraceae bacterium | reverse complement strand
TGGCCAGATCCGGCTTTCCCATGTAAAAGTATGTAAGTCCGAAATCATTTTGCAGAAAGAAGTCGTCCGGATTCAAAGCTTCTGCTTTTAAAAATTCCTTAATTGCGCAGCTGTATTTTCCCTCTTTAAAAAGTAGTTCGCCAAGTTCTCTGTATTTTTCAGCCTGATATATTTGCTTTTCAACATTTTTAGAGGTGCAGGCCAACAGTAAGCATACCGCCAGAATACAGCCCACTCCCACAAGCCAGATCTTTTTCATATTTTTCCTCATAAACTCTTTTTGCTTAAAATATTAGTTATTGAAACGTTCTTTCTTAAGATCATATTCGCATTTGGGATTTTGAATTTTGGTCATTGTGATTTACCCTTCGACTGGCTCAGGGTGGTGAGCCTGTCGAACCATTTGGAATTTGGTATTTGTGTTTTGGAATTTCCGGCTTGTCCGGGTTAGGTTATTATGGTTCAACATCTATACCTTTTTCAGCTCCAACATGCCGGCGATCTCTGCGGCCACCCGCTTCACAAAACGATCAAGCGCTTCACCCGCCAGCGGCCTGCCGGGCGCCGGAACTTTATCAAGATCTTCAGGGTGAACATAAACCGGGGTGTTGATCAGCTCCCGTTTGGGAGTGATATTGTAGTCCGGGGGAAATTGCTGTCCGAAATACATTTCCTGAAATCCGGCGAATTTAATCGTATGGGCAGTGGAATCAAGCACTGCAACATCCCGGCTGTCAACGACCCCCCGCTTTTGGGCCGCCATCAACCCGGCCAATGACTCGCCGCCATGGGTACAGGCGATATGTCCATTACGGTTGGCCAGAAGTTCCCAGTCCATTATCGACTGTTCGGCAACCTCTATAAAAAAGACATTCTGCCTGCCTGACAAACTGTTATAAAGATCCACCAGATGAATCACTCTCGGCATTGAAACAGGATTGCCAATCATGGCTGCCTGAGCCACGCTCGGCTTAACAGCTACTGGAATAAATTTTCGTTTTGCAGTATCAGGTTCCAGGTAATAACGATAAACAGGGTTGGCATGTTCTGACTGAACACCCAATATTTTTGGCAAAGAATTTATTATGCCGGCCTCATAAAACTTCAAAAACCCATTTATCACAGCGGTAATATTCCCGGCGTTACCTATCGGCACGACAACTACTTTGTTTTCCAGGTCATACTCAAACATCTGTGCGATTTCATATGAAAATGACTCCTGCCCCAGTATCCGCCAGGCATTTTTAGAGTTTAAAAGTGCTACATTATAGTTTTCAGACAAGGCTTCAACAACCTTCATACAATCATCAAACAAACCGGGTATCTCAAACACAGCGGCACCGCTTCCAAGAGGCTGAGAAAGTTGCTGGGGCGTCACCTTCTTGTGGGGTAGAAGCACCGCTGATTTAACATGGGGTTGAAGAAAGGATGCATATAAGGCGGCAGATGCTGAAGTGTCTCCGGTGGAAGCACATATGGCAAGCACATCGGAGACTTGACCTTTTTGAACCAGAAAATTAATATAGCTCAAGGCGCTGGCCATCCCCCTGTCTTTAAATGAAGCGCTGGGATTCTGGCCGTCATTTTTAAAGTAGAATTTAAGGTTTGCTTTTTCCTGTAAGAAGTCGTTTGCTTCGACAGCAGGAGTGTGCCCCTCGCCCAGATAGATCACGGATTCGAGCGGTATAACCGGCCCGATAAATTCATGATAAAGATAGATCCCTTTTAACGCAGGGATTGTGAGCATCTTTCGATAATCGAAAATCCTGCGCCATATCTTTCCCGGGGTGTTCCTTAAATGTTCAAAATTCAGATCGTAAATCAGAAGCACCTGTCCGCAATCCAGACAGGTATAGAGCAACTCATCAATACTATATTCTAGGCCGCAGCCTATGCACCGATAAATCAGTTCGCCCTGGTGTTTCGGAATGATAAAGGGTCTAATTTCTTTTGGGAAATCTTCTGGTCTCACGGCGTTATTTTTTCAAGCCCACCCATATACGGCCACAGGGCTTCGGGAATAAGCACAGATCCATCAGCCTGCTGGAAATTTTCAAGTAAAGCGGCAACCGTACGTCCTACAGCAAGTCCGGATCCATTGAGCGTATGGACAAGTTCGGTCCCCTTTTCCCCTTTTCTTTTAAACCTGATATTGGCGCGTCTGGCCTGAAAGCTTTCAAAATTACTGCACGATGAAATTTCTCTGTAAACACCTTGTGCGGGCATCCAGATTTCAATATCATAAGTTTTTGCTGCGGAAAAGCCCAGGTCTCCGGTACAAAGATTGACAACCTGATAAGGAAGTCCGAGAATTTTTAAAATAGTTTCAGCATTGTTTAAAAGTGTTTCAAGCTCATCATAAGATGTTTCCGGCTTGGTAAATTTAACCAACTCCACCTTGTTGAATTGGTGCTGCCGGATCAATCCTTTGGTATCCTTTCCATAGGAACCCGCTTCCGAACGAAAACAGGGGGTATAAGCGGTGTAGAGAATCGGCAGTATTTCCTCATTTAAGATTTCACCCTTATGGATGTTGGTTACCGGAACTTCAGCCGTGGGTACAAGGAAATAATCCCACCCTTTAAGCTTGAAAAGGTCTTCCTCGAACTTTGGAAGTTGACCGGTATTTGTCATGCTGTCGCGGTTCACAATAAAAGGTGGCAGTATCTCTTTATAACCATGTTTTGTGGTATGAATATCAAGCATAAAATTGATAAGAGCCCTTTCCAGCCTTGCGCCTTTACCTAAATAGAGTGGAAAACGGGCACCTGTAATTTTAGCTGCTGTCTCGAAATCTAAAATCTTAAGTTTTTTACCTAATGCCCAGTGAGGCAGTGGCTCGAAATCAAAATCAGGCAGTGTGCCGATCTGTTTTACAACAGGATTTTCAGAACTGTCCTTGCCTGCCGGAACCGATTTATGGGGTATATTCGGCAATCCCAAAAGGATTTGTTTTACTTTGTTTTCATTTTCCGACAAACGATATTCCAACTCTCTTATTTTGCCGGCGACTTCACGCATCTGAGTCACAAAATCATCTGCATCTTCGCCATCTTTTTTCATAGCCGCTATCTGTTCAGAAACCACATTGCGGCGATGTCTCAGGTTTTCAATCTCAAGAAGAACGGTCTTGCGTTTGGCATCACATTGTTTAAAAGTTTCAAGGTCGGCTGTTTCTCCTCGCCTTGAAAGAGCTTTTTCAATTTCAGGGAGGTTGTGTCTCACAAACTTGATTTCTAGCATAACAAGTCCTATATTCTTTTAACAAAATTACAACGCCTGCATCTCATCTGAATCAGATTGTTGAGGTTAATAATGCAGGCATCTATATTTTGAAAAAGTTTTAGGGAATCGTATCACGGGCGAGCCATATAGTCAATAATTATTGTGAGTTGACATTATTCGTTAATGTTTGTATATAGTAAATAATATTCTAAATATCTGCTCGGGAGAATACTTATGGAGGAAATTCGAGAAACAAAAGATGAAATACGAAATAAAATAGCAAAAGCACTGGCTGCACTTTCAGTCAACGAAATTGAAGAAAAAATTACAAGAATAGAAAGCCGTCTTTTTGAATTTGCCAACTTTTTGGAATCAAATATTGTATTACTTTATATAAACAGCACCAGCGAAGTTAATACCCTAAAAATAATAGAAAGATGTCTTAACCACAACAAAATCATCATTCTTCCTGCTTTTAACACAACAAAACATGAAATGAAATTGATGAAAATTGACAACCTGGATGCTAATTTAACGCCTGGTCCCAGAGGTATCCTGGAGCCGGACTCGAGCAGTTGCAACGTTGTGCCGATCGAATGTATCGACATTGCAATAATTCCAGGTGTTGCATTTGATGAAAAGGGAGGGAGAATAGGATCCGGTGATGGATATTATGACCGACTTATTCCAAAACTGTCGATCACCACAAGAAAGGTTGCTCTTGCTTTTGAGAACCAGATAATCCCCCAGGTTCAAATGGAATCCCATGACAGATATGTCGATATTATAATTACTGAAAAAAGAATTATCTACAAAATATAACCGCTAAGCCAACCCTTGTCTTCCCGGATTCAATATCTTTTCCAGTTGTTGAAGATTATTTTCCTGTCCCACGGCGATTACAGTATCTCCGCCCTCGATAACCGTCTCAAAAGAAGGATTAAACAGCATATTCCCATCGAGCTTTTTTATCGCAATGATTATCAGGTTGAATTGTTGCCTGATTCCTGAATCTTTCAGCATGACATTTACAAGATCAGAGGACGAGCGGACCAGCATTTCTTCCATCTGAATATCTTTACGCTTGTGAGCAAAGGCAAGTTCCAGAAAACTTGTCACTGTTGGACGGATGATCCGCTGGGCCATACTCACAGCGCCCATATCGTATGGTAATTCTACCTTGTTGGCGCCTGCGGCTTGCAACTTAGTCTTTGATTCGTTACGACTTGCCCTTGCAATGATATAGAAGTCAGGGTTAAGTTGTCTTGCTGTCAGCACCAGAAAAACGTTTTCCGTATCCGTAGCCAGAGCAGCAATCAGACCTTTAGCACGCTGTATTCCTGCTTTAATCAAATTTTCTTCATTTGTTGCATCACCTGACACATAGAGAATTTTATCTGCATCCATTTCAGGAATAAGCTCCGGGTCCTTCTCAACAACGACCAGGTCAAACGGCTTCCTTAATAACATTTTGCAAAGAACCTTGCCGATACGACCATATCCACAAATAATATAATGGTTTTTTAATCGATCAATTTTTTTATCCAATCTTCTCCTCCCTAATATGGTTCTGATTCGGCCTTCAACCATGAACTGGACAACAGCGCCGGCAACATACAAAAAGAAAGCCACGCCGATACAGATGAGCAAAATAGTAAAAATCCGTCCCATTCTGGTC
>DAOVAE010000118.1 GCA_030671225.1 Desulfobacteraceae bacterium | reverse complement strand
TTTCTGACTTTTACGAGACCCTCAATACAGGGGTTATCAATGAACTGTCTAATCAAAGTCTTCAGTGTTATCAAACAATTGTATAGTCGAGCACTTAGTTGTCTTTCAACTAACGTATATTTTGGAAAGTATATGGCCGGCGTGCCGGATGGTTCTGTGGTATTTTTCCCATGCCATAATAATATCCTGTGTTGCGGGCTAACAGGGATTGTTTCCTTTAAGAAAAAGAAAAAAACAGAAGGCCGTATCGACATTGCATCTTTAAATGATATGCTCAAGAAGATCGAAGAAAATTGCTATGCGAACTGCCGGCAGAACGATTTGAATTTTAAAAATCATTATCTGGGCGGAAAAAAGCAGATTGACGCTTTTTCTCAAAAGGTCCGAAGCATTAAATGCAATGATCTTTTTTACAATCTTTTCATCCATCAGGATATTCAGGACGAACTCGCAAAATTTTCCAATCATCTTTCCGAGGTAATTGATACAGAGGAAAAATTGCTGGCCGATCATATGGGGCACCTTGAATCTGATGATGTAGACATTCTGTCGCTACATATCGATTATATAAAGGACATTATCTGGTGTCTTACTTCAGAGATGGCCCACAACATTAAAAAGGTAAAAGATCTTTTAAGAAATGATGATGAAACTCCCACCATTGATCAGGTAAATATATTCAAACAGATCAATTCCGTACTGAACAGTATCGACCGTCTTGAGGTCAGGGGCCGTGACTCGGCAGGTATATCTTTGATGTTTATTCTTGATGGCTTTGAATTTGACAGGTTCAAAGAAAATATAAAAAAGGATAATATTTATGATCAGTTAAAAGAGCGTTCGGCCCGGGATGTTCTCGTTAACCTGGGGATCAGTGTAAATGAGACAGAAGATGAAAACGGCCAAAAACTTGTTGCGCTTGCCATTACATATAAAGTTGCCGCTGAAGTAGGGAGACTTGGGGATAATATTCAATTTTTACGCAAGCAGATAAAAAATGATGATATCCTGCAAAGATTGACCGCCTTTTCTAATAAATACCATACAGTTTTTGCTCACACCCGCTGGGCCTCGGTGGGTGCCATCAGCGAACCCAACTGTCATCCTGTGGACAACAAAACCACAGGGAGCATTGTTGCAAAAAGCTGCATAATCCACGCCTGTCTGAACGGAGATATAGACAATTATCTGGAACTGAAAAATGAATATGAAAATCAGGGGGGAATTATACATCAGGATATAACAACCGATACAAAGATTATTCCAATTCAGATTGCAAAGTATCTTAACCAGGGCTTTGATGTTCAAGAAGCTTTCCGCCTGGCTGTTAATGACTTTGAGGGTTCACATGCCATATCTATGCACACCGATTTGGCTCCCGGCAAGCTTTTTCTGGCCCAGAAGGGAAGCGGTCAGGCCATTTTTATCGGTATTGCCGAAGATTACTATATGCCTGCTTCAGAGGTATACGGATTGATTGAAGAGACATCATGTTTTATCAAGATGGACGGTGAAAAAGAAATACAAGGCAGAGAAGGCATGACCCGGGGGCAGATTTTTATCTTAAGCCAGGATTCCGCCGGAGGAATAGACGACGTTAAAGCAATCTATTATGACAAAACTCCGGTTGGTCTTGGCAAAAAGGATATAAAGCATACCGAAATTACTTCAAGGGATATAGACCGTCAGGACTTTCCCCATTATTTTCTGAAAGAAATCTCGGAATCTCCGTATTCTGTGGAAAAGACCCTCCAGAACCGCTGGAAGATCAAGGGAGATGAGATTCAACGGTATGTAATCACCCTGGATGAAAAGACATTCCCTGTCACTTTGCAAAAGGCTCTGCTTGATAAAAAGATACAACGAATCTTTGTTGTAGGGCAGGGTACCGCCGGTGTGGCTGCACAGGCATGTGCAGACATTTTGAATTACTACATGGATAATCCGTCATTTTATATCAGTGCACTAAAAGCATCGGAGCTGAGCGGGTTTAAACTTAATGACGATGACGATACAGACAGTATGGCAGACGCCCTTGTGATTGCAATAAGCCAGTCCGGCACGACAACAGATACAAATCGTACCGTGGACATGGTGAAAGAACGAGGCGCCCACACCATGGCCATAGTCAACCGCAGGGATTCAGATATTACCTTTAAGGTTGACGGTGTCATGTATACCAGCAGCGGAAGAGATATTGAGATGTCGGTGGCTTCTACAAAAGCATTCTATTCACAGATAGTTGCCGGCGCTCTCCTGGGTCTAAAAATTGCCGGACTTCAAGATCGCAGGAACGATGAATTTGTTACAGCACAAATAAAAGAACTTCTTGCGCTGCCCGGCCATATGAGAAAAATCCTTTCCATGCATAACAAAATCGGGGATTCGGCCAAAAGGCTTGCTACAACCAAGACGTACTGGGCCGCCGTGGGCAGCGGACCCAACAAGGCTTCAGCAGATGAAATCAGGATCAAACTGAGTGAACTTTGCTATAAAACGATTTCATCCGATTATGTTGAAGATAAAAAACACATCGACCTTTCATCGGAACCGCTGATCATTGTTTGCGCCGCCGGAGCCAGGGGTACCGTAATCGGAGATATTATAAAGGATACGGCGATATTCCAGGCACACAAGGCTACGGTTGTTGTAATAGCCGACGAGGGTGAAAACAGGTTTGAACCATATGCAGAGGATGTTTTTCATGTCCCGACTGTCAGTGAGCATTTTGCACCCATTCTGAACACTCTGGTGGGACATATCTGGGGATATTACGCTGCAATGGCAATTAATGAAGGTTCACAGTTTTTATTCGAGTTCAATAAAGATATCCAGAAAACAATCGACGACCATGCTGATCAAGGTATGGATGTTTACGAATTGGTCCTTGAAAAATCCTTCAGGGAAAAAATAGCTTTTTTCTATAAAGAATTCAGAAGGAAAAAAGCCGACAACAGTTTTCAGGCTGCCATGGGGCTTGAAGCAGCGTCTGATCTGACCTTGCTTCTTAAATATCTTTCGGGGAGACTGCCGGTATCTGATTTTGAAATAGATTTCGGCAAAAAGGGTACGGCTCTGAACATGCTGAACACGCTCTTTGAGTGTTTGGGAGAATCGATTAACTGCATGTCCCGACCTGTGGATGCCATCCGGCACCAGGCTAAAACCGTTACTGTCGGGACAAGTCGTATCAGCGCAAAGGTAGAAGGTATACTGTTCGAGACCTTGACCGAATACAATATCCATGCCTCCCAGCTTATTAACAAAAATATCATCGTTCTTAAAAATCTTCAGGAAATCGTTTCAGATATAAAAGGAGCCATCTTTTACAGAATCGGAGGTCTGAACCTTCTCGGCGAATCAACAGATGAAACCACAATCGAAATAATAAAAAAAGATGGTGTCTTAAAACCGATTCCATCCCGTGTAGAAACCGATTCTCTGCTTAAGGGGACCAAAAGAATCATTGTACGGGAAGGGAATGTATATATCGGCAAAGGACGAAAAGACGACAGGAGTATTATCGTTATCCCGATCATATCCGCTTCTCCTGCAACACCGAGTATGATTGAATATATGCTATTGTTGAATATATCGTTCAAAGAAAATGTTCCTCTGACCGTAAAGATAAAGGCTCTGGGCGGCAAATATGAACGCATCAAAAACATTGTTCAGGAAAACAGTGTGGTGTGGGATGAACGGCATATTGAGCTTGTGGAGATGAAAGATCTTTTTGGAATATCGGCGGAAAAGATCGGGGAATTTATAATTTCCCGTATTTCATAATTTGCAATAGTTTAGTTTTTTCAGTAAAAAATTTAATTATACCTGAGGCGGTAATATTTTCAAAAAGCTAAAATGTTACCATAATTTGTATGGTATTTTTCGATTTAAAGTGATTGTTTCTATATCAATGTAAGTGTCATAAACCAGAATTTCTATCCCATGTTCTACAGCATATCTCAGCTCTTCGCCGTATGCAGGATCTATATGGTCGGCCGGTTGAAAAAGTCTGGCATCCATCCTCTGAATAAGATAGAACATAACGCAGCGATTTCCGGAAGAGACAAGGGCGCGCAATTCAACAAGGTGTTTGAGGCCTCTTGATGTTACAGAATCCGGAAAAAATGCAACCCCGTCTTTTACCAGGGTGCAGTTTTTAATTTCCACAAAGCAGCGGTCTTTGTCTCCCTTACTGAGAAGAATATCGAGCCGGGAATTGTTTTGGGTCTTGACTTCCCTTGCAATGTTGTCGTAGCCGTCAAGATCTGCTACCATACCGGCCTCAATAGATTTTGCGACCAGCCTGTTTGGGATCAGAGTGTTGATGCCGACAAGCGAGGTGGGCATTTCTATGAGTTCCCATGTATATTTGAGCTTCCGTTTGGGATTATCATGAAATGACAAGTAGACCTGCCTGCCGGATTCACAACACTCTTGCATGCTGCCTGAATTGGGGCAGTGGGCTGTAACGACTTCACCACTTGCCAATTTTACATC
>DAOVAE010000041.1 GCA_030671225.1 Desulfobacteraceae bacterium | reverse complement strand
ATTCTCAATTCGGTGCGATACAAAGGAAGAAGCCGCAAACTCGATTTTACACCGGACCCGGTTATTGTTATTCCGGGTGACAAAGAATTAAAAGAAATGAAAAAACAGCGTAAAAAATATGGTAGGTTGCTTGTATGATATCAGGGAAGCTCCATAACTTAAACCGGCCTCCTACCTCTGGCGGATTATTTGCCGTTTATCACCAATAAACAACAACAAATGTCCAGTGACAAATGGCTATTGTCTCATGACAATCATTATTTTAGAAAAGATTCCAAAAAGTTCAAAGAAGACTGTTTAAAGTATGAACGAAAGGGTAGGCAAAATGACAAAAAAAGAAAAGGCGAAAAAAGAAAAGGCGAAAAAAGCGGAGAAAATTGAGGAAAAAAAGGAAAATGCATCCAAAGCCGAAAAGAAGGTACAGGAGAAAGGCGAGCAAAAAGAAAAAAAACTAAAGAAGAAATTAACCGAACACACCAGCTTTAAAAATTTAGAAAAGAAAAAAACAAAAAAACGCCAACCCGTTTGGGTAAAAAAATTCACCCTCGAATACGAAGAGGGACTGAACAGATTGCAGATCGAACTTTTGAAATGGCAAAAGCATGTTATTGCCAACGACGAGCGCGTTTTGATGTTATTTGAAGGGCGGGATGCTGCCGGCAAGGGCGGTACGATCAAAAGGGTTATTGAACATATGAATCCACGGGGTGCCCGGGTTGTTGCACTTTTAAAGCCCAGCGACAGGGAGCGAACTCAATGGTATTTTCAAAGATATATTCAACAACTCCCGTCCGGTGGAGAAATAGTACTGTTCGACCGAAGCTGGTACAATCGTGCCATGGTTGAGCCAACCATGGGTTTCTGCACCGATGAGGAAAATAAGCGTTTTTTGAAAGACACGCCGATGCTTGAAGCAATGCTGGTAAAAAACGGAATTATTTTGTTCAAGTTCTTTTTCTCTGTTTCAAAAGAAGAACAGTTGCGCCGGTTTGATTCCAGAGAGACGGATCCATTGAAACAATATAAAATCTCTCCGGTTGATAGAGAGGCTCAGGAAAGGTGGGATGATTATACCATAAGAAAGTTCGTGATGCTCAATGAGACCAACAGAACAATTACTCCGTGGACAATTATTCGTTCCGATAACAAGAAAAAGGCAAGGCTCAACTGCATCAAATATATTCTGTCCAAAGTCGAGTATACAGACAAGGTCTCTGAAGAAGAACTCCAGGTCGATCCTGAGATCGTTGTATCGGGAATTGATGAAATTAGGTTCATGGAAGATCATTTAATGACGGCGGGTGCGGAATTGCCGGGATAATTGACAATATTCAGTACGAGGAAAAGGAGGACAAGATGCCTATTAAAGTTATGATTAAACGCAAATGGCAAGTCGAAAATCCGGAAGAACTTTATCCGCTGGTCGCGGAATTACGGGCCGCTGCAAAAGAACAACCAGGCTTTATTTCCGGCGAGACATTAAGAAGCCTTGATGATCCCGAAGATTTCCTGGTTATAAGCATATGGGAGACGGCTGAAGACTGGAAGAAATGGATCCAAAACAAAAAAAGGAGGGATCTTCAGGGCAAGGTGGATTCTATGATCGGAGAAAGAACCTTTTACGAAATGTTCGAGACTGTTAGTATGGAATGACGTTATCATTTACCTATTGTCGTACGATGCAGATTTGTTTACGATCAATTAGAGTATAACATTTTCATGAAGGCCGGGGCTTAATATTCAGGTAAAAAGGGAAAGATTATTATGAGAGTTAAAAATTTGCTGGATGAAAAAGGATATGATGTACACTCCACCTCGCCGGATGCAACGGTTTACGATGCCTTGAAACTGATGGCGGAAAAAGAGATCGGCGCGCTTGTGGTGCTTGAAGGCGAGAAGATGGTGGGAATTATTACCGAGCGTGACTACTCCCGCAAGGTGATCCTCAAAGGGAAGGCCTCCAAGGAGACCCTGGTTCTGGAAATAATGACCTCGGAGGTCTCTTACACCAGCCCTGATCAGAAAGTGGAAAAGTGTCTGTCTTTAATGACCAAAAAGCGCTTCCGCCACATGCCGGTGCTTGAGGGGAGCAAGGTTGTGGGAATGCTCTCCATCGGAGATATAAGAAGTAAAATATGATTACGGTTTATGCAGCCTCCATAACCGCTTTTTCTTCCTCTATCTCAACCACTGTTTTGGCCATACTTCTGGCGTGATGGTAAATACGTTTTAGCTTTTCAATAATGTCAACCTCCACGCTGTAGGCCTCGAATTTTCCTGAATCTTCGGAAACGAGTCGCCTGGCCTGATGCAAATCGGCCTCTTCTTTCAGACGTTCCATATCTGCTTTCATGGAGATGACTCTAATGGCATAATCTTTATCATCTTCTACAACAGCCATCACCGCTGCTTTCAGCGCATCAGAAACAACAGTATGAACGGTATTTATAACCTTCTTGGTCGCCTCGCTTATCTTGAACCCTTTATCGATCCTTCGCATCCCCAGTTCCACCATATTCACTTCTATCAGGTCGCCTACAGTCTCAAGATCATTGACGGCCGCCAGGAGTTTCATAATTTTTTGGGATTGGTATTCATTCAGTTTGAGCGTACTGACTTTTGCCAGATAGTTGACAATATGTTTGTACAAAATATCGACCTCTTCATCCATATCCCGCACTGATGTGAGCGATTCCTTGCTTCCTGTCAATACGGCCGGCATCATGGCACTACTCATAAAATCTACTCTTTTCCCCATCCGTTTGATTTCATGCCGGGCTGCGTCCAGAGCCAGACTGGGTGTATGAAACAGCATTTCACTCAAATATTTCGGCTGGATTCCCTCAATCTCTTCTATGGGCTTATCCGGAACTACCCGGTAAACGATCCGGGCAAATTGGGAGACAAATGGAAGAAAAAAGATGGCTATCCCCACATTGAATATGGTATGCGCATTGGCCACCTGGCGCGGAACCACCGAGGCTGCAGCTTCGATACCGATGAGACCTTCTGCGGGTGAGGGGGAGATGGAAACGACAAATTTTGCGAACGGACCGATAAAGGGCGCCATCAGCGTGACCCCGATTATCTTGAATAGTACGTGGCATGTCGCTACTCGAACCGCCTCGCGCGGTTTACCTATTGAGGCCAAGCCTGCTGTCGCACACGTTCCAACATTAGCGCCAAGCGCCAGGGCGATTCCTGCTTCGAGAGTGATCAACCCCTGCATCGCAAGTACGATCACCACTCCCATCGCTGCGGAGCTTGATTGAACCAACGCCGTAAATGCAGCACCTATTAGAATGCCCAGTATTGGGTTCGACATGCCAGCCATTAGATCAATAAAGGGCTGATAAGTTCTTAGAGGACGCATGGCATCACTCATCACGGCCATACCAAAAAAGATCATTCCCAATCCCATGACCATATAACCGTATTGCTGGATATTTTCCCTTTTAGAGATAAATAGCATTCCAAAACCGACCGCCACCAGCAGCAAAGCATACTTGGTCACCTTAAATGCGACGATCTGAGCTGTAATGGTCGTGCCGATATCCGCGCCTAAAATCACGCCGATGGTTTGAGAGAGTGACATCAAACCGGCGGTAACAAAACCGACCAGCATAACAGTGGTTACCGAACTCGACTGAATAACGGCCGTCACTACCGCTCCTGTCATAAGCCCCATAATTCTGTTGGTCGACAACATCCCCAGGAGAGCTTTCATTTTTTCGCCGGCCACGTTCTTTAAGGCGTCACTCATTCTTTCCATCCCGTAGAGAAACAGGGATAGCCCTCCGAATAACCCTACACACAGGAAAAACCAACTGATTTCACCTTTTGTTGAATCAGCACCTGCCCGGGCAGACAATGGCGAGAACAACAAAAAAATGATCAATCCGATTAACCCCAGTTCAAAATTACGACGAGTATATATCGTTTTCATCTGGCAACTCCTTTATATTCACAAAAAATTTTTAACTTTTCGGTGAAGTTTTGACGACAGTTACCGGGATGGATGAAAGTTTTACAACCTGCTGGACTTTTGAACCTACAAGCAAACGAGACAGCCCGGTGCGTCCATGACTTCCGATGACAATCATGACGGCTTTTTTCTTTTCAGCAATTTCCACAATTCTCGTTGTAGGTGTGCCCACTATTAAAAGCGTAGTGGCCTCTTTAATCGGCGTCTGATCAGGATGGGTCTGACGCATTTTTTCAATAAATTCATCCATCATTTCGTTAGCAGCCTCTTCCATGGATCGCAGGAACTTCTTCTTTTTTTTCATTTTCTTAACATAAAACCCTGGTGCTTCCGCGGGATCATGGATTACATGGAGCACCAGAATCTGTGCCTTCAGTTTTCCCGCCAGTTTGCTTGCAAAAAGCAGGGCCTCTTCCGAATAAGAGGTAAAATCTACCGGAACCAACAAGGTGTTGACGTCCTTTTTTTTAACCATAATTTATCCTCCTAAAGGTGCAGTACCGTTTGTCCTATTTAGATTCGTTGGTCTCCTTGAGTCTTTGCGGTCTTAAATTCACCTTAATACAATGTATTGTTAAAAAAATTAGAGTTTTTGTCAAGCTGAAAATTTATAACTATACTCTATTATTGACAATTTACGGTACTTTTATCCCTTTATACCTATTAGTTGGATTCTATATGTTTTTGTCTATTTATCTTGACAAAAAAAAGCATATAAATTTTATAATACCGCAACTCTTTTTGTAACGGAGATTAATATGCGTATACCATTTTTTTCAATGTTTATGGCATCACCCTTCGATGACCTCCAGGAGCATGCAGAAAAGGTGAAAGAATGTGCCCAGATATTTCAGCAGGCCATGGAGTGTCATGTTTCTAATAAATGTAAGACGTTTGAAGAATTCAGACGGGAAGTTACTAAACTGGAAAGCGAAGCGGATGCCATCAAGCAGAATGTACGTGGCCGTCTTCCAAAGAGAGCCATGTTACCTGTAGATAAATTCGAGTTGTTCAGGTATTTAGGAGAACAGGACCAGGTTATAGATGCTATGGAAGACACTCTTGACTGGATTTCCTATAAAAGCGAACCAGGAATTCCGAAAGAGCTTGAAAAAGATATTTTACACCTGGTGGATGTGGTTATTGATCCTGTCGAAGATTTGAACAAGATGGTATCCGAAGCAAGAAAGTACTTTGGAAGATATTCGGAAAAACAAAGAGGCGTGGTCAAGGATATTATCCGCAATCTCAGCCAAAAGGAACATGAAGCTGACGAAGTGGAAGACATGATAAAGGAAAAGGTCTTAAACATGAAGACAGATCCTGTTACGGTTTTTCATCTATTTAAACTTACTGAAACAATAGGCTCCATAGCAGATCATGCAGAAAATGCCGGCGACATGATGGAAGCCATGGTAGCAAGATAGACGAGTTAAACTATAACCTTATAATTTCTTTGTAGAACCTATCTCAAAACTTTCACTATCATATCATGCAATGCTTTTCCCTCAAGACGTTATCTTAAGGAAATAAGGAAGGAATGGGATATGGTTATTAAATATCTTAAAAAACAAATAATATTACTATTCTCAATTTTTATCATAGCCTTATTTTATGCAAACACCCTCTTTGCTGGCGGTAGTCCTGTTGAAATTTCCTGGGGATTTTTAATCATTGGCTTGTTTGGCGGATTAGCCATTTTCATTTTTGGAATGGAAATGATGAGCGAAGGAATGAAAAAATCCGCCGGCAACAAAATGCGCGTAATTCTTGCCGCCTTGACCAAAAACCCTGTTATAGCGCTTTTTGTTGGCGCATTCGTTACAACGGTAATTCAATCGAGCAGCGCCACAACTGTGATGCTGGTGAGTTTTGTGCAGGCAGAATTGATGGGTTTTGCCCAAGCGATCGGAGTAATTTTGGGATCTAATATCGGCACCACAATCACTGCCCAATTGATTGCGTTCAAACTGACCGATTATGCGCTGTTAATGATAATAACCGGCTTTTTAATGCGGTTTCTCGCCAAAAATGACAATATCAGGTTCACAGGTGAAGCAATCCTTGGTTTCGGTTTTCTATTCTTCGGAATGAAGCTGATGGGCGATTCAATGAAACCACTTAGAACGTATCAAGGATTTATTGCTATTATGAAAGGATTGGAAAATCCGCTGTTAGCCGTGCTGGTCGGCTCGGTGTTTACGGGAATTATTCAGAGCAGCAGCGCATTTACGGGTATTGTCATTGTTCTGGCGCAGCAGCAAATGATTACATTAGAAGCCGGTATTCCAATGATATTTGGTGCTAATATCGGCACCTGTGTCACAGCCGGGCTTGCCAGTATCGGTACGGCCCGTGATGCCAAGCGCGTAGCAATAGCGCACGTGATTTTCAATACTTTGGGGGCGGCTCTTTTTATTTTTTGGATTCCTGCTTTTGCGGATATTATCCGGACAATTGCTGCCAAATTTAATTCAGACACCGCTCGCCAGATCGCCAACGCACACACCTTCTTTAACGTGAGCCTGGCCCTGATCTTTCTCCCATTTACTACGATTTTTGCCAGGTTAGTCTATAGGATTCTACCTGAAAAAGTAGAAGAAAAAGGCATTGAACCGGCCACGCGGCATCTGGATAAGAGTATGATCTCAACGCCGGTATTGGCTATTGATTCGGCCCGTTCAGAAATCTCTCGAATGGCAAAAATCCTAGGGCGAATGCTGGACGCTATCATCGTTCCGTTCATATCCGAAAAGCCTGAACAGGATAAGCATAATCCACAACTTTCGCTGCTCAAAGGGATTGAGATGAGGGAGAAAAAAATCGATTTTCTTGAAACCAGGATAGGGGACTATCTGCTTCAAATTACCCGTCAGGAGATGTCCGACGAACAGGCGAGCGAAGTTTTCGGAATGATATCAATCATAAAAGATATGGAAAGTATTGGCGATATCATTCATAATAAAATGATACCGCTGATTGACAGAAAAAAAGCCCAGGACAGGGTTTTTTCGCAAGACGGCAAAAAAGAATTATTAGTGTATAATGAAAAGATTTGCAAGCAAATCTACAGGTTGGAACATACCTTTGCCGAAATAGACCCGGATATTGCACGGAAAACTGTATTGATGGAAGAAAAGTATTTAGACCTTCTGTCACAATACCAGTCTCAGCTTCTGGCACGGCTCTCGCGGGAACAGAAGGAGCCTTTGGAGACTCATGGAGTGTACTGGGAACTGATGGACCTCTTGAAACAGATCAACGTATTCACCGGCAACATTGCAAAAACGATCCTTACTTCAATTGTGCAAGAACAATAGGACTTGGGGATCACGATTATAAGGAGGTTACTATGCGTATTCCATTTTTGTCGCGGTTTTTGTCACGTTTTATGGCATCACCCTTTGAAGGCCTCCAGAAACATGCTGAAAAGGTAAAGGTATGTGCGTGGACCTTTCAACAGGCCATTGAGTGTTATGTTTCAAGCAAATGTGAAAGGTTTGAAGAACTCAGGAAGGAAGTTATTAAACTGGAAAGTGAAGCAGATGCAATCAAAAAGAATATACGGGGACACCTTCCAAAAGGAACCGTGTTGCCTATAGATAAGTTCGAGTTGTTCAGATACTTAAGAGAGCAGGACCAGGTTCTCGATGCTATGGAAGATGCCCTCGACTTGATCTCTTACAAAAGCGAATCAGAGATTCCAAAAGAGCTTGAAAAGGATTTTTTTCTCCTGGTCGATGCAGTTATGGATCCCGTCGAAGACTTGAGCAGGATGGTAGCAGAAGCTAAAAAATACTTTAGAAATTTCTCGGGCACACAGCGAGACGTGGTCAAGGCGATTATTCACGATCTGAGCAAAAAAGAGCATGAAGCAGACAAATTGGAAGACTTGCTAAAGCGGAAGATATTTAACCTGAAAGACCCTGTCACAGTATTTCACATGGTCACACTAATTGAAACAATCGGCTCCATAGCAGATCATTCTGAAAATGCAGGCGACATGATGAGAGCCATGATTGCAAGATAAAATGGGATAAAAATCAGCGACATACCTGGCCTCATCCAGTGAAATCGTATGGGAGGTGCCATAAATCTTTTTGGACAGCTTTTTCTTGCGCTTTTGAACCGAGCCATCCAATCTCAGGATAAC
>DAOVAE010000072.1 GCA_030671225.1 Desulfobacteraceae bacterium | reverse complement strand
GTTGCCGAAAAGATCGGTTTTAAAGCCGAGTCTTTGCCAATAAAGATAGGCGGTCGAGTTGCTTTGCTAAATAAACCGGATAACTGAAACAAAATGGATGGTAATACTTTAGCTGTTTGAAAACAAGGCCGCTTCAAAGGTAATTAAATTTTAAACCGTGTAAAACTCGCGCATAAGTGAGTGTAAAGAAAGAACAGTGCATGTCTTTTAAATAAAACATCTAAGCTATAAAAGCTGATTAGCCTTTAAATACACCAATGCAGATCCCTGTTCTTTCTTTACACTCACTAATACCCTCAGACAATTACACGATTCAAAATTTAACAACCTTTGAAGCTTGGTAGTTCTACTTTCAGAAGGTTAAAATGTTACGAAATTCCTATACTATCCGATTATTTCCTTTATACTTTTTTAATTTTGAAGAAGAGGAGGCTGTCTTGCAGACAGTTTCCACGGCATTATAGCCGAGAAAATCATCAACTTCTCGTGCCAATGATGAACCGGCCTTTAATTTCATAGTGTCTGGAAGGGCTATAATTGTTTCAGTTTTTTCAGGGCTAATCAAATGAATATATGCGCTGCATGTGCCGGGGTGTTTTATTAAAATTTCATTTAATTTTAAAAGCAGCTCTTTCCCGGTCCGGTTTATATCCAGATTAAAATGAATATGTGCAGTCCATGTCTCCTCGGCTTTGTCTATCGGTATGATTGTTTCCGCCAATAATTTTACCGAATTTTCGTCCCCTTGCACGCGTCCCTGAATAAGAATGGGATTATCATCTATTAACAGATCACTCACTTTTATATAAACTGAAGAGAATATTGTTGCTTCGACTGTTCCATGCATATCTTCTATTGTAACAAAGGCCATCAAGTCGCCCTTTTTTGTCTTGATAATCTTGGTATTTCTAACAAGTCCTCCGATCCTCACAGTGCTGCCGTCTTTTATTTCCTTGATCGAAACGGCATCGGCATTGGTAAATTTTTCAAGAAGCTCTTCAAACCTGCGTAAAGGGTGGCCTGTAATATAAAAGCCGAGTGACTCTTTCTCTAAGGCTAAAAATTGTTTTTCATCCAATTCATTTATCTCGGGCATAGGAGGATAGTTTATTTTCTGTTTGCCTTTTTCTATATCAAAAAGTCCCATCTGGGGATTATCTCTTTCCCTCTGAATCCTTTGGCCATACTCGATGGCATCTTCTAAAGATGCAAGCATTTGTGAACGATAAGCGCCTGTGTTATCAAAGGCTCCACATTTTATAAGGCTTTCTATAACCCTCTTGTTAACTTTTTTCAAATCTATACGCTCACAAAATTCAAACAGGGAATAAAAAACCCCCTCTTTTCTGGCCTCAATTATAGATTCTATTGCTGCTTCTCCGGCGTTTTTAACCGCTACGAGCCCGAATCTGATCTTTGGCCCGATTACCGTAAATTCCTTATCGCTTTCATTGATGTCTGGAGGGAGGATAGTTATACCATGGCTGCGACATTCAGCGATGTATTTTACTACACCATCAGTGGAATGTATTTCGCTTGTAAGCAACGAAGCCATGAACTCTATTGAAAAGTGAGCTTTCAGATAAGCTGTTTGATATGCAATAAGCGCATATGCCGCACTGTGAGACTTGTTAAATCCATACCCGCCGAATTTTTCCATCAGACCGAATATATTTTCAGCTTTTTTTAATGGAATATCGTTCTCTGTTGCTCCTTTTACGAAACGTTCCCTATGCCCGGCCATAATCTCGGGAATTTTCTTTCCCATCGCTTTGCGCAGATCATCCGCCTCTGCCATGGAGTAATTCGCCAGTTCAACGGCTATTCTCATTACCTGTTCCTGATAAACGATGACACCGTATGTTTCTTTTAAAATAGTTTCGAGTTCAGGGACAATGTATTCAACTTTTTTTCTGCCGTGTTTCCTTTCAACAAAACCAACCACCATTCCGCTGTCAAGCGGTCCCGGGCGATAAAGTGCGACAAGTGCTATGATATCATCAAAGCATTCAGGTTTTAAACGAACAAGTAAATCTTTCATTCCGGAACTTTCAAGCTGGAAGACTCCTGTTGTATCACCAGATGCAAGCAGGCGATAGGTATCAGGATCGTTAAAATCAAGGTTAAGAAGATCCGGAGGTGCATTTCCCTGCTTTTCAATTAGTGAAATGGTATTTGCAATAACAGTCAAATTTCGAAGCCCGAGAAAGTCAAACTTTACAAGGCCTATCTTTTCGACGACTTTCATGTCGTACTGAGTTACGACTTCGCCCTTCTTACCTCTGTATAGCGGCAGGTATTCTACAAGAGGCTTGTCAGCGATTACCAAACCTGCTGCATGTGTTGATGCATGTCTGGGAAGACCTTCGAGTATTCGACAGATGTTTATCAGTTCGGTAACTTCAGGCTTATTTTTTGCCAACTCATTAAGTCTTGGTTCCTGTTTTAATGCATCATCAAGACTTATGTTCAATACATCAGGAACCATTTTGGCAATGGCATCGACTTCACGTAAAGGTATATCAAGGGCACGACCCACATCACGTATTACTGCTCTAGTTTTTAGTTTTCCGAATGTAATAATTTGGGCAACCTTATCATTGCCTCCGTACGTATCTACGACGTATTTAAATACATCTTCCCTGCCGTTTATGCAAAAATCTATATCTATGTCCGGCATACTTTTACGTGCAGGGTTAAGGAAGCGCTCAAAAATAAGACCATGTTCAATAGGATCAAGATCCGTAATTCCAAGGGAATATGCAACCAGGCTCCCTGCAGCAGATCCCCTGCCGGGACCCACGGGAATACCGCTTTCCTTGGCGTACCGTATTATATCGGCTACGATTAGAAAATATCCAGGGAATTCCATGTCTTTTATAACTGAAATTTCATGTTCAAGGCGGTCTTTATAAATTTTTTCATCAATATCCGGATTTTTTGCCTTTAGACGTTGCATTAATTTATTAAACATCTTCCAAATTTTACGCTCAAAAAGCTCCTCTTCTGTTTCTTCCGATGGAGCAATAAATTTCGGAAAGTGATACATGCTAAAATCAAATTCGACCTTGCATTGTTTTGCGATATCCACAGTATGCTTAAGTGCATCTTGATAGCTCTTGAAATAGGCATGCATCTCTTCTTTTGATTTAAAATAGAGCTGATCGGTTCTAAACTTTAATCGTTCCGAGTCATGAATAGTCTTCCCGGTCTGGATACATAATAGCAGATCATGAGCTCGGAAATCTTCCTTATCGAGATAATGACAGTCGTTGGTGGCAACAAGAGGAATTGAAAGTCTATTACTCATATCAAGCAAAGTTTGGTTTACTTTTTCTTGTTCATCAAGGCCGTTGTTTTGTATCTCAAGGTAAAAGTTGTTCTCGCCGAATATGTTAAGGTAGGTACGGGCGGCTTCATCGGCCTTTTCTATTCTGTTTTCTTGAATGAGTCTGGGAATTTCACCGTGAAGACATGCTGAAAGTGCAATAAGCCCTTCACTATATTCATTGAGGACTTTCTTGTCGACGCGTGGTTTATAGTAAAAACCTTCAAGCTGGGCGATAGTGGCGAGTTTGCACAGGTTTTGATAACCCTTTTGGTTTTTCACCAGAAGTATCAGGTGAGAAAGCCCCTTATTATCAACGGGTGTTTTATCAGAAAGACTCCTCGGGGCGACGTAGCATTCACATCCAATAATCGGTTTTATTCCAGCCTTTTTTGCTTTTTCATAAAACTCAACAATTCCAAAGAGAGTGCCGTGATCCGTAATGGTTACGGAATCCATTCCAAAATCGGCTGTGCGCTTTAAAAGGGCATCGATCCTAATGGCGCCGTCTAAAAGGCTGTATTGTGTATGAACATGAAGGTGAACAAAATCACAAATGGTATGTTTATTCATTGATTAATCAAGTCTGTAGTTTGGTGCTTCTTTGGTAATAATAACGTCATGGACATGGCTCTCGCGCATACCTGCAGAACTTATTTGTAGAAACCTGGCTTTTTTTCTTAGCTCTTCCAAAGTTCGGCATCCTACATAACCCATGCCCGCCCTTAAGCCTCCAATGAGCTGAAAAATATTTGCGGAAAGGGATCCTCTATAGGGTACACGCCCAACAATACCTTCCGGGACCAATTTGTCTTCCTCGATTTCTTCGATCTGATAATACCTGTCTTTACTACCTTTTTTCATGGCTTCCAAAGATCCCATACCTCTATATACCTTGTAGCTGCGACCCTGGAAAATAACCAACTCACCCGGACTCTCATCAGTTCCGGCAAAAAGTGCGCCTATCATTACCACATGAGCGCCTGCTCCGATTGCTTTTGTAACATCACCGGAAAACTTAATGCCGCCGTCAGCTATCAATGGCACACCGGTCTTATTGGATATGGATCTGCAATTTATAATAGCGGTCATCTGCGGTACGCCTACACCAGCCACAATACGGGTTGTACAAATGGAGCCAGGCCCAATTCCGATCTTTACTCCGTCTGCTCCGGCATCAATAAGATCTTCCGCACCTTTGGCCGTGCCGACATTACCTGCAATTAGTTCTATGTCCTTAAAAGTACTCTTTAGCTTTTTAACGGCATTAATAACATTTTCTGAATGCCCGTGTGAGGTGTCAATTAAAATAACATCAGCCTCTGCCTTCAAAAGACTTCCGGTGCGTTCTTCCATATCCGGACCAACGCCTACGGCGGCTCCTACCCTAAGTCTTCCCATCTTATCTTTGCATGCATTCGGATATTTCTTAATTTTCTCAATGTCTTTTATTGTTATCATACCTTTCAAACGTTCCTTTTTATCAACGACAAGAAGCTTTTCAATCCTGTGTTTATGCAACAATTCCTTAGAATCTTCCAAAGTTATCCCTTCTGATACGGTTATAAGGTTTTCTTTGGTCATAACTTCTGAAACCTTTTTTTCAAGGTTGATTTCAAATCGCAGGTCTCTATTTGTTACGATTCCTACCAGTTGATCACCCTTTATAACCGGAATGCCGGAAATGCGAAATTGTTCCATCAATTTCAGAACCTCATGAACCTTTTGATCAGGATGAATGGTAACCGGATCTATAATCATACCGCTTTCAGATTTTTTTACTTTTTCAACTTCTACGACCTGGCTTTTAATGCTCATGTTGCGGTGAATAAAGCCAATTCCACCTTCGCGGGATAAACTTATAGCAGCTTGTGACTCTGTTACAGTGTCCATGGCTGCACTTACGATCGGGATATTGAGTGTAAGGTTTTTTGTCAGTCTGGTGCTGGTATTAACATCTTTGGGCAGAACATCCGAATAACAGGGAATCAAGAAAACATCATCAAACGAATAAGCCTCTTCAGGCAACATTTTTATCATAGCGTTCCTCCGGAAATAGATCTATTATTGATGAATTCGCAAAAAGATGAAACCATCAAGTTTAAGTTTTATCATTATTCAATGAAATAAATTTGTAATATTTTGGTAACGTTCAAAAGTGTGCGCATTTCTTTGTAAGTGGTTAAAATTTGAAAAGGTAATGGATGTTTCCGAAAGGCGATATCACTGTATAATTCCTCGACTGCTCACAGTGATCAAATATTTGGGATTTGCGCTACATAAGCCCTATTGTTCAAGAAATTGTCTGTTAAATCCCAAATATTTGGTCACCCCCTAATAGGTAAATTGATATCGTCTTTTGGAAATATACATTCCCGAATGATTGTTAAATGGATCCCATTTATTGGGAAAACAATTATGCTCACACTTTTGAACGTTACCAAAATATTACAAGTCTTGTTATTTCGGTCTCGCATGCTTGGCTTAGAATTTTAAAACAACTTTAGCTGAACCTGATTTTCTTTCTTTTTCTTTTCAACAAACTGTATTTCTTGTTTTTTTAGCCTGTTTTCTATATCCTTCACAAACGGAGAAATTTCTCTTAAAACCAACTTGCCATAAATCCTACGTTTTTTAGCATGCGTGAGATACAATCTTTTCTTTGCACGTGTCATTGCAACATAAAAGAGCCTTCTTTCTTCGTTGATATCATTTCTCCCTTTATCTGATTTTTCAAAAGGCAAATAACCATTTTCACATCCGGTAATAAAAATAATAGGAAATTCCAGTCCTTTTGCCGCATGCATAGTCATTAATATAACCTTTTCTGCCTGAGAATCATAAATATCCGTATCTGTCTGTAATGCTACACTTGTTAGAAATTTAGATGCATTATTCCCAAATGTTTTCGTGATACCGATGATGTTATTTAATATATCTTTTCTTTCTGAATCTTCTA
>DAOVAE010000031.1 GCA_030671225.1 Desulfobacteraceae bacterium | reverse complement strand
AGGAGCGGTCTATAGAATTCCCTCAGCCAAAAGAAAAATCCGATTAAAAAAACGTATTGAAAAAACGTATGTGTTATCAGTTATTGAGGAAGATAAAGTATATCATGAATTAGCGCCGCTTCTCAATCTAAGATATAAACTCAGTGGGAATGCTTTGAAAATCGTCAATTATGCATTTACGGAGATGTTAAACAATGCAATAGATCATTCCGAATCTGAAAAATGCACCATTGAGTGGGTTCTTGATCCATATAGGATTCATTTTTGCATCAGGGACTTTGGGATAGGACTCTTTTATTCAATCTTTTCAAAATTAAATCTGGATGATGAAAATGCCGCTATTGGAGAGTTGCTGAAAGGAAAAACAACCACCATGGAGGAAAAGCATACTGGGGAAGGAATATTTTTCACATCAAAAGCGGCTGATGTTATTTTTTTTAGATCTCATAGAATTAAACTTTGTTTTGATAATCGGAAAAAAGATGTTTTCGTCGAAGAAATGAAATTTATTAGAGGGACTGAAGTATCTTTTAGCATTAGTAAACGCTCAAAGAGAAGACTCGATAAAATTTTTTCTCAATTCGCCCCGGAAGAATTTGACTACAGATTTGAGCGAACAAAGGTTCTGGTGAAGCTTCACCACCAAGATTATATTTCGCGGTCCGAGGCAAAAAGGTTGCTCTATGGACTCGATAAATTCAAAGAAATCATTCTTGATTTTAAAGGGGTTAAATCTATTGGGCAAGGATTTGCCGACGAAATATTTCGTATTTTTAAAAACGCACATCCGGGTAAAGTTATAAAAATCGAAAATCTAAATCCTTCTCTAAAACCGGTTATTGATCATGTGGTTGACAATAAAGTTAAATAAAGGTTGACAATAGGTTGACGAAAGCATGCTTTTGCAATATCAGGGCAAACTTTTTACACACCGGCCAAAAAAGATCGGATTTTTTAATAAATTTATATCTCATTTATAGACCTGTTATGAAAATTCATCCAAATCCACTAAAATGTTACAAATATCTTATTGACATCATATGCCACTTTGTGCCATACATGTCGACAAATTTAATGAGCCGGTTTAACGAAAATAATTAGGAGGAATCCATGGACAGTAAAGAGTTTTCACGTTTTCGCAAAAGGCTGAACAAGACGCAGAAACAGATGGCCCAGCTGCTTGGAGTATCTATTAAGGCTATTCACAGCTATGAGCAGGGATGGCGCTCCATACCCGTTCATATTGAGCGGCAGATGTTTTTTCTTACTTCTAAGATGAGAGGGCACCCCAAAGTAAGCAAGTCGTGCTGGGTAATAAAAAAATGTCCTCCCGAGAAGAAAAAAGAATGTCCGGCCTGGGAGTTTCGCGCCGGAAAGCTTTGCTGGTTTATTAACGGTACAATTTGTGACGGCACTGTTTATAAAAGCTGGAAAGAAAAGATGAAGTTATGCAGTTCTTGTGAGGTTTTGGCTCCTCTTTTAGCAAATCCTAAATAAGTTGTGGTTTTCTTCCACCCAGACTTTCCTCTTTCAAGGGGAAGATAGGTTTTATTAATGCTTCCTTATTGTTAATGCCATCCTTCCTGTTGGAGCGAGCAAGAGCCTGTCCCGTACTTGAGACGGACGCGAGGGGAAATTACACGGACTATTGAAAAGATACTTTGACGATGCCTAAGTTTTTACTTAGTAAATTCGATAACATATTTTATGTTAAGATATTGACCCCGGATCTCTTGGAGTGGATGACCCCAGAAGTGACTGAAGTTTGAAGCGAGCTAAAGTGAGCAAAATTTGAGGTAAAATCATGCAAAATATTATTTCGGGTCTGAACCAAGCACATGAACATGTGCCGGGCAAAAAAAGAAAGTTGATCGGCGACAGGGGAGATTTCTTTCTTAACAGAATGCAGGGTGAAACAGGTGTGAATATTTCGGCATGTTATCAATGCGAACGCTGTACCAATGCCTGCCCTGTCAGTCATTTTATGGATATTAAACCTCACCAGGCAATCCGTTATGTTCAATTGGGATGGCGCGAAGACTTGCTAAAATCATCAACCATTTGGATATGTTTGTCATGTGAAATGTGTACAACCTATTGCCCCAATGAAGTGGATGTTGCGGAAATCATTCATCATTTGCGCAACATGGCGGTACATTCGTCCATAACGCCGAAAGAAAAGAGTCTGGCCGTATTTCATCAAACCTTTCTTGAAGTGCTAAGAAAGTCCGGCAGAATAAACGAATTAAGGTTGATGAACGCTTATTATTTAAAGCCGGATATTTTGCATGAAAGGATAAAAAACAATATTTTAAAAGAAGATCTTCTTTTAGGCATGGCTCTGTTGCGTAAAGGGAGGCTAAAATTATTCACGCCTAAGTTCAGGGCGATCAAGGAAATTAAAAAAGCCTATAGTCAAACACGCGGAGAGATCGTTTAATGAGATTATCTTTTTACCCAGGATGTTCACTGGAAGGGATGGCAAACGATTATGCACGGTCGATCGATACGGTCTTCAGGGACCTGGGCATTGACTTGGTTGAAATAGAAGATTGGTCCTGTTGCGGAGCAACGGCGGCCCACAGCCTGAGTCAGACGATGTCGGTGGTTCTGCCAGCCAGGAATCTGGCCGTTGCTGAGAAAATGGGACTTGACATTGTTTCTCCGTGTGCCATGTGTTTCAACCGTCTACGGTTTTCCCAGAATATGATCAGGAAAAAAGTTTTTGATATCCCCTGGCATGTTACAGGAGAATTACGGGTTCATGATATGACACGGTTTATGGCAGAACCTTCAATGATTAAATCGATAAAAAAACGGGTTTTGAAACCTTTAAATGGACTTAGAGTAGTTTGCTATTATGGGTGTCAGATGGTTCGCCCTCCGAAAATCACCGGTTATACAGATTATGAGAACCCCCAAACCTTGGATCGCATTATCGCTACAACAGGTGCCCAAGTCATAGATTGGTCTTATAAGTCAACATGTTGCGGCGCAAGCATCGGTATAGCCCGAAGGGAGATCCAAGAATCGCTCACAAGAAGAATTTTGCAGAAAGCGCAGCAGGCCGGGGCGGAAGCCATTGTGGTTTCATGTCCTTTGTGTCAGTCCAATCTTGATATTATCCAGAAAGATAGATCTGATAGATGCACTCCGGTATTTTATTTTACGGAATTGCTCCGTTTAAGTTTTATGGAAAGTGGGGCCTCAAAATTGTTTAAGATGCATTTTGCCGATCCTGTATCTCTGTTAAAGGCAAAAAGATTATTGTAATAATTATGGAATCTTATCTTAATAGTCCGGTTGGGAAAGTTATTGTTGTCGGTGGAGGCATAGGCGGCATCCAGTGTGCCCTTGATCTGGCGGACACCGGTTTTTATGTTTATCTTATTGAAAAATCGCATACTCTGGGCGGGACAATGGCACGCCTGGACAAAACCTTTCCCACTAATGATTGTTCAACCTGCATGTTTTCTCCCAAACTGGTACAGGTGGCCGGCCATGCGAATATCGAGATTCTTACTTTAAGCCGTATCTTGGAGCTAAATGGAGGCCCCGGGCGATTTGCCGCACGGATTGAAAAACAACCCCGATATATCAATGAAGAAAAATGCATCTCATGCGGAAAATGTGCTGAAAAATGTCCTCAAAAAGTACCCGATCCGTTTAACGGGGAACTGGGAATCCGCAAGGCTGCTTTTCTCACATTTCCCCAGGCTGTTCCTTTAAAATACGCACTGGATGCCGAAAACTGCATTTATTTAAATAACGGGAAATGTGGCATCTGCAAAAAAATATGTCCTGCCCAGGCCGTTGAATTCGATCAGAAATCTGAAATCTTGCAAATAGATGCCGGTGCGGTTGTAATATCAACAGGTTTTGTACCGGCTTTAACGGTTAAAGAGGGAGAATTCGGTTACGGGAGATATCGGAACGTTGTAACGTCCTTGCAGTATGAACGGATGCTATCGGCCACCGGACCCTATGGAGGACATCTACGTCGCCCGTCTGATGAAAAAGTTCCCCGGAAAATCGCCTGGATTCAATGTGCCATGTCACGGGATCCGGCCCGAAACAGGCCCTTTTGTTCTTCGGTTTGCTGTATGCACGCTGCAAAACAGGCCGTATTAACGCGCAGCCATGAACCGGATACCGAAGCGACCATTTTTTTCATTGATATCCGTGCCCACGGTAAAGGATTTGACGACTATATTGAGCGAGCTCGCTCCCGGCACGGAGTGCGATACAGGCGATCCATGATTTCTCAGGTTTACTTGAATCCTGAAAATGACAATTTGATCATCGAAACGTTTGATCATCATTTAAATTGTAAAAAGGAGGAAGAATACGATCTGGTGGTTCTGTCGAGCGGTTTTAAGCCGTCGGATGACTTTATCGACCTTACTAAACAGTTTGGTCTTGTCACAAATCCTTATGGGTTTTTAACCACGGAATTTGATGAACCGGTAACCACTTCCAGGCCAGGCATTTTTGTGTGCGGCGGCATTGAATCTCCTAAAGATATACCTGAAACTGTAATCCAAGCCGGAGCTGCAGCAGCCGAGGCTTCAATTTTAATTAGTTCTGCAAGAAATTCCGAAATTATCGTTGAAAAAATCTCGGATGAAATGCCGGTCGATAAAACGCCCCGGGTGGGAGTGCTGGTTTGCCATTGCGGGACCAATATCGCCGGTGTTGTGGATATTCAAAAAGTCCTTGAATACGTGAAAAAACTTCCTAACGTGTCTTATGCCACCGATTTTATGTTCACTTGCTCCACAGAAACCCAGCAAGCAATTGTCGAACTGATTAAGGAGCAAAATCTTAACCGCATAGTGGTAGCGGCATGCTCGCCAAATACACATGAACCTTTGTTCCAGGATACTCTGCGTGAGGCGGGTTTAAACCCCTATTTGTTTGAGATGGCAAGTATCAGGGATCAGTGTTCCTGGGTCCATGGAAATGACCCTGAAAAGGCTACTGAAAAGTCGAAAGAACTTATTCGAGCAAGTGTGTCACGGGCGGTCCAGTTGGAACCGCTGTATGAAAAATCATACCCTGTGGTTAATGAAGGGCTTGTTATCGGCGGCGGTGTGGCCGGCATGACCGCTGCTTTAACCATTGCGGACCAGGGGTTTCACGTGCACCTTGTGGAGAAAAACGACCGGCTGGGCGGTTTTGCCGGAAATATAAAATTTACACTTGAAGGAAACTCTCCTTCAAGATTGATCCGTTATCTAATAGAAAGGGTGACCCATCACCCAAAGATTTCGGTTTATTTAAAGAGCAGGCTCATATCCCATGCAGGACATTTGGGAGCATTCCATGGAACCGTTCAAAAAAAGGGGGAACCAATAAATATTCAGTATGGAGCTGTAATTGCGGCCACCGGCGGCCGGCCGTATGAGCCCGATGAATATCTTTATGGACAGGATGAACGGATTCTTACCCAGATCGAGTTTGCAAAACGCCTTATGGAAGATCCGTTATGGACACGTCGGCTCAAAAGGATTGTGATGATCCAGTGTGTTGGATCACGGGAGCCGGATTTTCTCTATTGCAGTCGGGTATGTTGTGCCGCGGCCGTGAAAAACAGTATCAAGTTGAAAGAGATGAATCCCGGTGCTCAGATCGTTGTTTTGTATCGAGATTTAAGAACCTTTGGATTCAAAGAACTTTATTATTTAAAAGCAAGGCAAAAAGGGGTTCTCTTTTTCCGGTATGTCCCTGAAGAAAAACCGAAAGTTTATGATGAAAACGGCCAACTGATCGTGGATTTTACAGATCGAAGCTCGCATGAAAACTTTCGTGTTGAGCCCGATTTGATAGTTTTAAGTTCCGGAATTCGGCCTGATGAAGGCGCAAAACAGATCGCCCGCCTCCTTAAACTTCCTACTACTGATGAGGGTTTTTTCCTGGAAGCACATGTAAAATTAAAGCCGGTGGAATTTGCCACGTCCGGAATTTTCCTGGCCGGATCGGCCCACAGTCCCAGGTTTGTTGAAGAGGCCGTAACAATGGCCAAAAGTGCCGGGCAACAGGCCATGAAAGTCATCTGCCAAGAGGAGATGACGACTTCAGCGGCAGTAGCTGAAGTTCAACCCGATGAATGTGCAGCATGTCTGGTTTGTGTCAAAATATGCCCTTATGGTGCGCCGTTTATTAATGAAGAAGGTGTATCTCAAATTCCTCCGTCGGCATGTATGGGATGTGGTATTTGTGCTTCAGAATGTCCTGCAAAGGCAATTGCATTAAAGCACTGCACCGATGATCAGCTACTTGCTAAAATCGATGCCCTGCTTGAATCGGCTCTTGAAATTGAAAATTAAAACTGGGAATTAAATAGGGGGACAATAAAATGTTAAAAGATATAAATTCAACCATAGGATCTACACCGCTGATTCGTCTCAATACCATCGGCAGTGAACTCGAAGCTGAAATTCTTGCCAAGTTCGAGTTTTTCAACCCACTGGGGAGTGTTAAGGATCGAATAGGTATTTCAATGATTGAAGCAGCTGAAAAAAAAGGACTGATAAACACCGAAACAACTATTGTGGAGCCCACCAGTGGAAATACAGGGCTCGCCCTGGCTTTTGTCTGCGCGGCTAAAAATTATAAGCTTGTTTTAACCATGCCTGATACGATGAGTATAGAGAGAAGAAAACTCTTAAAACACTTGGGCGCTCAGCTTGTGTTAACGCCGGGAGCTAATGGGATGAAAGGATCTATTGCCAAAGCAAAAGAGATCCTGAAAAATAAAAAAAACTCCTTTATGCCTGATCAGTTTTCCAATCCGGCCAATCCTGAGATTCATCGAAAGACTACGGCCGAGGAGATCTGGAACGACACAGACGGGAAAGTCGATATAGTAGTTTCAGGGGTGGGTACCGGCGGCACCATTACCGGTGTATCCGAGGTTATCAAGGCTCGGAAACCATCTTTTAAGGCCGTTGCTGTTGAACCTGCCGATTCACCTGTTCTTTCCGGAGGCCAGGCCGGTCCTCACAAAATCCAGGGCATCGGCGCAGGATTTGTTCCTGATGTTTTAAATACTGAAATTATAGACGAAATAATTACCGTCACTAATGAACAGGCCTTTCAAAGCGCCCGGGAACTGGCAGCATCAGAAGGGATTTTGTGCGGGATATCATCCGGTGCTGCTATGTGTGCAGCGCTCGAGTTGGCCGGGCGACCCGAAAACCGGGGGAAGCAGATCGTCGTTATCCTGCCTGACACGGGTGAGCGCTATTTGAGTACTGATTTGATTGAGTCCTAAAGAAAAAAATTTTATTTAGTCATTAAAAACCTGATCCTATGGGCCGGGATACTTTACTTAGGAAATATAATTTTGTTGTTGAATAAATTTATTAATGTAGGGCAAAGTTTTTTGGGCTGTAAATTCCCCATAATGTGTGGTGCAATGACCTGGGTTAGTGACTTCAAGCTCATCGGTGCCATTGGAGAGGCAGGAGGATTCGGATTTTTGGCAGGTGGTAATGCTCCGGTTGAATTTTTAGAAAAGGAAATAATCGCAACCCGAGAATATACGGATAAACCGTTTGGGGTAAATCTTATTACTATTGCTCCTGTTTATAAAGAACAGCTCCAGCTTGTCTGTGACTTGAAATTCGAAATTGTTATGTTTGCAGGTTCTATCCCAAAAGAACCTGAAATAAAAAAAGTTAAAGATACCGGAGCAAAAGTTATATGTTTTGCGCCGACCACTCCTCTTGCACTCAGGCTGATCAAGATGGGCGCTGACGCTCTCATGCTTGAAGGATCTGAAGCCGGCGGGCATATCGGTCCGGTTACCCTGACGGTTCTTCTCCAACAAATACTTTTTGAAGTGGATAGTGTACCTATTTTTGTGGCCGGAGGAATTGCAACCGGACGAATGATGGCGCATCTGTTAATGATGGGTGCGAAAGGAATCCAGATGGGAACACGTTTTGTAATGGCGGAAGAATGTAAGGCGCATTCAAAATTTAAAGCAGCATTTCAAAAAGCTAAGGCCCGTGATGCAATAGCTACGCCGCAGTTTGACAGTCGACTTCCCGTAATACCTGTAAGAGCATTGAAAAATGAAAGTACATTTGATTTTAATAAACTTCAGCTTGAACTGGTGAAAAAACTTGAAAACAAGCTAATTGACCAGCAGAATGCTCAATATGAGGTAGAAAATTTCTGGGTCGGTGCGCTACGCAATGCCGCCGTGGACGGTGATGTCCAAAGAGGGTCATTAATGGCCGGTCAGTCGGTCGGTCTGGTTGATGAAATCAAACCGATTAAAGAGATTATTGACGAGATGGTTAATGATGCTGAAGCAGAGTTGCAACGACTAAATCGGAAATTTAATCAAAGTTAAAGTAAAAAATTCCTCTTTTATCTCTTTCTACCTACGCATTAGGGCGGTTTTTTTTACTTTGTTAATACGATTTTCTTGTTGACATAAATGCTACATTGTGACGATTAAATAAAGATATTTGCATAATCCCACGAGAAAGTTGCAAGGAATTTTTCATGAAAACAAAGAATTTTTGCAACACTTTAGCTTTTTGAAAATATTAACGTTTCAGGTATAGAATTTAATCATACCTGAAGCTCGTTCGAAATCAATTTGTTTCAAAGAACTACACTATTACGAATTTTCATATTTAAGATACTTGGGGGGAAAGATGTTCAGTATAGACGACTTGAAATCAATAAATATGTTAAGTTATCTCAGTGACTCAATGTTGGAGAATTTAGCAACCATCACCAGCATAAATGAGTATAGAGCCGGTGATTACATCTTCAATGAAGGAGATGATGCCAAGAGCCTCTATTCTGTTATCGATGGGAAAGTAGGGCTTGAGATTGAGAAGAATTCCAGCACCCGGATATTGATTGACAATATTACTAACGGTATGATGTTAGGTTTTTCTGCTTTAGTGGACACTGAAGAGAAAAGTTACACGACTTCCGCCAAGGTCCTTACGGATACAAAGCTCTTCACCTGGAAAACAGAAGATTTGGAGATACTCTTTTCTCAGGATTACGAAATGGGCTTTTTATTTATAAAAGGCATTGCTAAGATTGTCAAAAAAAGGTTGCTAATCAGGAACGTTCAATTTCTCGATATATATAAGTAATTAAAACTTATTACTTTATCTGTCCCGACC
>DAOVAE010000058.1 GCA_030671225.1 Desulfobacteraceae bacterium | reverse complement strand
TGTGGGAAAGCTGATAGGGGGCTTCGACCCCGTGGCAGTTGATGCACACGGTGCAGGGCTTCTCGGGGTGGATTGGAGGAATGTGGAGCATATTACCCTGGCGCATACCGTCCTAGGTCACGCCGATAGAGCTTTGTGATTTTACCGGCCATCCCGATGGGCTAGATAATTGTAACCGTTCACGGTTCAAAGTTCATGGTTCAAGGTTAGATTCATAACACAATCTTCCATCAACCCTTGAACGCTTATGGCCAGACAAAAAGCCAAGTTTGCTTGCAATTTGGGTTTGAAGTGGCAAATTCAGGATGCAGCATGTTTATCCATGCATAATATTGCTGAAAGTGAACGAGAGAAAGGTAACCCTGAACGGTGAACCCGGAACCTGTGAACGCATACAGATAATTAATAAGATGACCGAACATGATTTTTTTAAGGACCTTAAGAAATGTGAACTTTGTGAACACCGGTGTAGGGTAAATCGGATATTTTTCCAGATTATCAACTTAAGTTGAATAATTTCATGACAGAGGATCTCAACTGCCCGGCAAGTTCGGAACTTTCGGTTTGATGAAAACCCAAGGGTTATCGGCAGCTATCTCTCCTGGTTCAATGCCATTTATTTAATCTGTCACCCTTTATTTCTTTACTGAAGAACAATTTTAAGCTATATATTTGCTTTTTAGTGCGATTTTGTTCATCAAACAACTTTTAATCAAATCATTATCATTAAATTTAGAGGCTTATAAAGTGGGTTTAATTGTACAAAAATTTGGCGGCACATCGGTCGCTGATCTTGAGCGGATACGATATGTCGCAAAACGGGTTGGAAAAACTTATGACCAGGGTAACGATGTGATTGTCATTCTTTCAGCCATGGCCGGAGTTACCGACAGACTGATCGATATGGCAGCTCAGATTGCCGAATCACCTGAAAAACGTGAACTCGATGTCCTTCTGGCCACAGGTGAACAGACAACGGCAGCTCTTCTGGCAATAACCTTAAAAGACATGAACTACCCTGCTATATCCATGCTCGGACATCAGGCAAAATTGGTCACGGACTGCACCTTCGGTAATGCACGAATTCTAGAGATCGGGGCCGGAACTATCATTGACCTTATCGAAAAACGTAATATCGTCGTGGTGGCTGGATTCCAGGGGTGTGATATAAATGGCAACATTACGACTCTGGGGAGAGGAGGATCAGACACATCTGCCGTGGCGATAGCTTCGGCCTTAAAGGCAGATATCTGTGAGATCTATACCGATGTTGATGGAATCTATACCGCCGATCCCAATATCTGCAAGAAAGCAAGAAAGATTAATACAATTTCATATGACGAAATGCTCAACATGGCTAGCCTTGGTGCCAAGGTCCTGCAAATCCGTTCGGTAGGATTTGCCAAAAAATATAATGTACCTATTCATGTAAGATCATCTTTCAGTGAAGAGGAGGGAACCATGGTTGTTAGTGAAGATTCCGGCATGGAACAACTTGTCGTTTCTGCTGTTACACACGATAAGAATCAAGCCCGTATAACCCTTAGAAAAGTTCATGATCAGCCGGGAGTAGCGGCTAAAATTTTTTCCCCGATTGCTGAAACTGGTATCGTAGTCGATATGATCATTCAAAATACTCGCGCCGAAGGTCAAACCGACCTTACATTCACTGTTCCAAAAGAAGATTTTTCCGCCGCTATGGAAATAGAACGAAAGGTAGCCGGAAAAATCGGTGCTGAGGATGTTCTGGGCGATAAAAACATTGCAAAGGTGTCTGTTGTCGGCGTGGGAATGAAGAATCATTCCGGTGTTGCATCAATAATGTTTAACACTCTGGCCAGGGAAAATATAAACATAATGATGATCAGTACATCGGAAATAAGAATTTCCTGTGTCATTGAAGAAAAATATACAGAACTTGCGGTTCGTGTTCTCCACACCGCATTTGGATTGGATAAAGAAGATTAATCCGGATTTCTCATGAAAAGATTTGATACCGATCAGCTTATTTTCACTATTGTATTAGCGACGGCAATTCTTGGCTTTATAATCTACAATGTTTTTCATGTTTCTTGAATAGAAAAAACGTTGTCATGAAAAAAATACTCCTTCCTTTTTTTATTCTTACCGTCTTGCCAACACTGCTCATGGCCCAAACACCGGCAGATTCTCCCAAATACCAGAAGGCCAGGGGAAAAATGGTCTTATTACAGATTCAGATGCGAGGAGTATCCGGCAAAAAAGTCCTAAATGCCATGAACCAAGTTCCCCGGCATAGCTTCGTACCTGAAAAACTCATTTCCCAGGCTTACGCGGACCACCCCCTTCCCATCGGCCAGGGCCAAACTATTTCCCAGCCATATATAGTTGCCCTGATGACCGAAAGCCTGAATCTTAAAGGAGACGAACGTATTCTCGAAATCGGAACCGGTTCAGGCTACCAGGCTGCAATTCTCTCCAAAGTCGCCAAAGAGGTCTACACCATTGAAATCAAGAAAAAACTATACCAAAATGCAAGCAATGTACTCCGGTCAATGGGTTACACAAACGTAAAGACCCGCCACGGCGACGGCTATTTCGGTTGGGTTGACGCATCTCCCTTTGATTGCATCATGATGACCGCTGCCATTGATCACATTCCACCGCCACTTTTAAAACAACTTAAAGAGGGTGGACGACTCATTCTCCCCCTCGGCAACCCCTTCAGCTACCAAAACCTCACTCTCATCACGAAACAGGGCAATGATTATACGGTCAAACAAATCACAGGTGTTCTCTTTGTTCCCATGACCGGTCGCGCCCTTGATCGAGACCGAACTGTTAAAGACGATAATCCATGATATTTACGGCCGTTTTCTTATTATCCCTTTCTGCCCTTGCCTTTGAAGTACTCCTTACGAGGGTCTTTTCCATCAGCCAGTGGAACCATCTATCCTTTATGGTCATCAGCATTGCTCTCTTTGGGTTTGCCGCCAGCGGTACCTTATTAAACATTATTGATACGCGCAAAAAAGGCTGGGAAAAAAGGCTTTCTGCAAGCAGTCCTGTCAAAATTTTCACTATTCTCTATACCGTCACAGCAATTACATCTTTTATAGTTTTGAATCGAATTCCACTCGACTACTTTAGACTTCCCCTGGAACCGGTACAGATATTCTATCTTTTGACAGCCTTTCTTCTTCTATCACTACCTTTCTTTTTTACCGGTCTCGTCGTTTCTCTTGCATACGCTTTTGTACCCGAAAAAACCGGCCTTGTTTACTTCGCCAGTATGGCAGGCTCGGCATGCGGAGCAATTATCGCAGTTCCTTTTCTTCCTTTCCTTGGCGAAGGAAGACTTATAATCCTTGCAGCCCTCATCCCCTTAATAATAGTGCCTTTTGAAAGAACAAAAACTGTCAAAATACATGATTCAACAAAAAGTGCTTCCCGCAGAAAACGATTAGCCTTTCAGGCATCCAGTCTTGGGGTCGTTCTCATTGCAGGCATGCTCGTCTCAATGGGAGACGGTGCCATGGTCAAAGTAAAACCCTCGCCATATAAAGCCCTCAGCCATATACTCCAGTTTCCCGATACCCGTGTCACGGAAACAGTCACCGGCATAAGGGGCGAATTCGACAGTATTCAGAGCCCTTACATCCGCTTTGCACCTGGATTAAGTCTTAAATTTAAAGGCATACTACCCAACCAATGGGCAATTTTCAAAGACGGGGACAACCCCTTTTTTCTTTACAAACCACAGCTCCAAAAAGAGGAACGGTTCTCCAGGTTCACTCTCCCTTATGCCGGATATATTCTAGCTCCGAATCCTGAAAGCATTCTCTTAATCCAAAACGGCGGCGGATCGGGCATCCCCTGTGCCATGGCATCCGGTGCCGGCAAAATCACCATTGTCGAACAACAGCCACAAATCGCCAAGATCGTCCAACGCCACTATAATGTTACCATGGTAAACAAAAACCCCCGATCATTTCTCACTATATCTGATAAACGATTTCGCATCATCCATATTGAAAATTGGGGAAGTTCGCTTCCCGGTTCAGATGCCTTGACCCAGGAATATCTATTTACTGCCGAATCATTCTCAGAATACCTTAATCACCTCACGGAAAACGGTATCCTTATTATCGCACGAAAACTTTTGCTCCCGCCGGCAGACTCGATCCGCCTTTGGGCCGTAGCATACGAAAGTCTGAAATCACTTGGATTCAAGAACCCCGAACAGCACATCGCTGTTCTCCGTAACTGGAGTACCTTCACCCTTATCGTCTCTGTGAAGCCCCTTAATGATACTGCCGCACTAAAAGACTTCGCCCGAAACATGAACTTTGATCTTGTCTACCTCCCGAATATTACAAAGAAAATGGTGAACCGTTTCAATATTTTCGATGCACCGTATCATTTCCTTGAAATTAGCCGTCTCGCAGAGGCATACCAATCCGGAACAGAAAAATCGTACTTTGAAACCTATCCCCTTGACGTTGCTCCTCAATCAGACAGCCGCCCATTCCCCGGCAGGTTCCTCAAATGGGATAGATTGAAAGCGCTTTATAAAATTACGGGAAGCAGATTCTATTCCCTCTTTATGTCAGGAGAAATTGTTGTTGCTGTCGTTTTTCTCGAAGCACTCGTAATCTCAATTTTTCTTTTAGTGCTTCCTCTTTTCATAATTCCAAAACATGGCCAAAAACTTTATACCTCCCACATTCTTTACTTTTTGGCGGTCGGTGCCGGCTTCATGTTTGTTGAGCTCTTTTTTATTAAAAAATACATCTTTATTTTCGGCGATCCGGTTATCAGCTTCACCGTCGTACTCACCGGAATCCTCGTTTTCTCAGCCTTTGGGGGTTATTGCTCCCAGCGAATAGGGCCTAATGGCCTCCGGTATGTCCTTATAGCCCTTATCTTAGTCCTCATGTTTATCTTTTTCAGCCTTGATCCTATTGTCCATCGAATCCTCGCATGTTCTAAAATTATACGTTACATCTTGGCCTTCCTAATCCTCATACCATCAGGCTTTCTGTTGGGTCTCCCCTTCCCACTGGGCATGCGGTATTTATTGAACCATCCGGCCCAGCGAGCCTATGCCTGGACAACAAACGGGTGCGCCTCGGTCCTGGCTTCAATTGCATCAGCCCAAATAGCACTCAGCATAGGAATTCCCACAATAATACTTTGTGCTGCCGCGGCTTATCTTCTGGCATTTCTCATCAACAATACCAAAATGAATAGACACAAATAAAAATGTTTGTTAAAAATAATATTATAGTTTTCATGTCTTTGTGTTTTCTTGCTTTCGTGACAAGTTTGACAGTCTCGTAAAAAGTCAATATTTCGGCCTGCCCCGCTTTTCGAAGACGCCGCTTGCGGAGCGGGGCTTGTTCGGGTTAGGGTTAGGAAATTTGATTAAAAAACAAAAACAACTTTTTTTCTTCATCATCTTTCTCTTTGCATTCAGCAAATGTGCTTATGCGGAAGATTTTCAAATTCTACAAAGGGGTTCTATATCGGTATTTTTTGAGGCCCCCCTTGAATCAGCCGCAAAACAGGTCTCAGATCTTTACCCGGGTGTTAAGGAAAATTTAGGGTCTATTTTCGGATGGAAGCTGTATTTGTCACCATCGATTATTCTTATAAAAGACAGGAACAACTTTCTAAGGATGGCAGGTGATCCCCTTGTGGTGGCCTTTGCGGTACCACAAAGAAATCTGATCGTTATCGACTACTCCAAGATGATTACCCACCCTTTCAGTCTTGAAACCACTTTGAAGCATGAGCTCTGTCACATACTGCTTCACGAACACATCAAGACCGAAATTTTACCACGATGGCTTGATGAGGGACTTTGCCAATGGGCAAGCGGCGGCATCGGAGAAATCATTATGGATCAAAAACGATCGCGCTTAAATCGGGCAGCTTTTTCAAGGGAATTTATCCGCCTCCAAGATTTACAGCAAATATTTCCTCCCGATGAAAACTCTCGCCTGTTGGCCTACGAACAAAGTAAGAGTTTTGTCTCTTATCTCGTCCGTCAATTCGGGAAAGGTGAGATCTTAAATGTCCTAAAAAAAATGAAACAGGGCGAAACGACCGAGGTTGCTTTTTCAAAAGTGCTTTCGATCCCGTTGGAAAAACTTGAAAGTGAATGGCAGGACTCCCTCGGTAATAAAATGACCTGGTTTACTTATCTGAGCTACTATCTTTACGAAATACTTTTTGCGCTTATGGCTCTGATAACCGTATGTGCATTTGTCAGACTGAGTATAAAGAAAAAAGGTTACGTTGATGATGAAGTTTGTCCTAATACAGATAATGTCGTTTAATGAAAACCTAAAACCTGCATAGATAATCTTGAAATAAGGGCCGTTGATGATGAAAATTCTGTTAATAATTATAGGATTGATTTATGCTTTGAGTCCCTATGATCTTCTCCCTGATTTTATTATCGGTTGGGGATGGCTCGATGACCTGATTATTCTGGGCCTTTTGTGGCGGTATTTCAAAACTCTCAGCCAGAAACAATTTAAAGCCAAAAACTTTTATAATCAAAGCCGTCAGTCCTATGAAAACAGCCATGCCAGATTCCAAGAAACAGGGAAAACAAAGGACCCTTACACGGTGTTAAATGTCGATAGAGATGCATCGCCTGAAGAAATAAAGAACGCTTACAAGCAACTTGCCAACAAATACCATCCTGACAAAGTGCTTCATTTAGGAGAGGAGTTCAAAAAAATGGCGGAAGAACGTTTTAAAGAGATACAGGAGGCGTACCGGGAATTGATTCCAAAATAACCGACCTTGTTACGTACAGCCAAGCAAAATCGTAACCTTGATTTTTTAAAGAAAAAATTATCAGATGTAAAACCGGGTTTGGGAATAGATCATCAAATGAGGTTTTGATTACGTATATACACAATTCTAATAGCTTTTAGATTTCATAATGCTGAATGATTGGAGAATATCTATTTAACTGTA
>DAOVAE010000037.1 GCA_030671225.1 Desulfobacteraceae bacterium | reverse complement strand
GGCAGACATCAATCAGCGCTATAAAAAATCAGCGAAATGAGCATATACTATATATTGTGGACCGTAAATATAATTTAGAGCCTTTACCGTGAAAACCTATTAAGAGACAACCATATGATATCACAAAAATTAAGCGCATTGCTATATATAGCGAGACTGTCGAAAAAGCCCAATTTTGGAATTTTTACGAATTTTACATGTAATAAAATTAGATAGGTAAAAACCTTAAAATCATGCTTTTTTGGTTTCTCGACAGTCTCAGCAGATAGCGCGCCACGATTTGGCATGTCAATAGGATGTGCTATTAAATTAGCATTTTGGTTGAAAGCGTCTTTTTATTACTTTAAGTTATTTTTCAGCAGAGAAAAATTAGGAATGAGAGATACTAAATAGGACACAGGCAACCTGCGCGTCACCTTTCATGCTTTTCCATGAAAAGCTGATGTGAAAACTGTTTGATTCTGAACAACTCGATCTCTTTATCCAGTGTCTTATCGCCCCTTTTAAGCTGGATCTTGAGTGTACTTCCAATTTCGCTGTAGAACAGTGCAAGTTTCAAGTCAGCCAACGATGTTATTGACTGTCCCGCAAACTGTTTAATAATATCCCCTTCTTGCAACCCGGCTTTCTTTGCGGGGCTTTTATGCTCCACGCCCACAACAACCAAATCCTGGTCTTTTTCTTCAACTATCACACCCAATTTAGGCGCTTTCTTACCCTTCAGCTCAGTGGTCAACAGAACATAATCAGCAATATCATCTTCAATTGCTTCATCTTGGACAACGACCGTAAACGGCTCATTGTTGCGCCGATACAAACGTTCAGGAATTCCATATTTATGCCTGACATGACCATTACCCGCTAATATCACCAGTTTGCGTTCAGGATTGTTTGCCAGAAACTGATGGGCAGATTCCGCCATGCCTTCGTCCCACAGAGTTTGGGCTTGTAAAAAGTAATTATAATCCTGCAGTTCTTTTTGTTTCGTATGCAGAGCAAACACCTTATTCAAATCTCCCCGGTATTGTTCATTTGAAAAATCCATTGAAGAGGGCAACTGTTTCTTTTTTTCATCGGGCAGACTGTGTATGCCTTCACGGGCAACCTTACGGGTAATATCTCCTTTGATATTGAGGGCTACAAGCGGGATGTTTTGTTGTTTGAGATAATCAATGATCGGCTTATACAGATTGTAGTCGTACTTCCATTTTGTAAAATATTCGGATTTTTGCAAAAATATACGCTCATCAATCCGCCCGGCAAAGTAGTCATTCACCACCTGTTGAACAGGTCTTTGAAACATTTCCATACCAACAGCCAGTTCATATCCGGCCTCGTGCATCTTTTTGATGACTATAAGTTGGTTGATGTGGTGCGCGAATTTGTCATGCTTTTCGCCTATATAAATAATACGGCTGGATAAGAGTTTGGGTATAATATCGCCTATTGTTGCCAGCTTGTCAGGTATTAGAGCCCGGGTTGCCGGATGTGACAACACCAAGATGCCGTTATCTGCTTTGGAAATCGCTTTGAAAGTGTTTTGACCGTTTTTAAAGGCCAGCTCGGTGTATTTGCCGTAATGAGATATTTTACGCTGTACCGCTTTTGCTTCTTTTTTGTTTTTGGTGTGTAACAGAGCGATGCGCTCTGATGTATTATATGGATTTTTATACACTTTTATGCGCACTCCATCTTCGGGGACGGCTTGTTCCCCGAACAGTGTGTCTGCAAGAGTAGTGTCATAACCTGCAATCAGAAACGTATTTTCTTTGATCTGAGGAAATGTGGTTTTGTCCGAAGTCACATAAGTGATATTTTTAACTCCCAACGAGTCTATTAGAGGTTGGTATATTGAACGTTGCCTGGATGAAATAATCACAGTCAGCTTTTGTTTGCCCATGATACCGGCCAAAACCGGAGGAATTTCTTCAGGGGCTAATTGCCGCATAAGTGAGTAGTTTTCATCAATGACAGCTTTATTGGGTGGTTCATCCAGAGCAAGACTTATGTTTTCTTTAGATTTTGTCACCTCAACAAATAGCATATTTTTGCTGTTGTCAGTGTATAAGGTGACAGGGATATGCAGTGGATAAGCTTCACCCTGTTGTAATAGAGTAAAGTTCAGCTTAAGTTGTCCCTGCTCCACAATCAACTCAGCATTTTCCACACTAAGCCGTGGAATATTTTTTCGGGTGAGCCAATCCCCAAAGTATGCGTACAGTTCTTTTCCAGACACTCTTTCAAAAGTGCGCTGGATGTCGTGCCATGAAGCTTTACGAAAACTATTCTGCTGTAGGAACTCCCGCAAGGCTGTAAAAAATGATTCATCACCATAAAGTTTTCGTAGCATATGAAAGAACATCGCAGCCTTACCATAACCGATGGTGCTTTGGGCCTTATTGTGCCGGCTTATAAAATTGCTCACCGGCATTGCATTGTCTGCATTTACATAAGCATTGTAATCCACCAAGATTTGTTTGCGATAGGCAGTGTCTTTGCCTTCTATAGATGCATAGTGATGATCGGCCAGGTAGGTGGTGATTCCTTCTGCCCAATTGCCGTGAGCGAAATCAATATAAACAGAATTGCCAAACCATTGGTGCAGAATTTCATGCCCCAGAGAAGTTTTGACAATAAATGGTAAATTCACTACCTGGTTACCAAGCAGTGTATAAGTAGGCATGGAATTGCCGGTGGGGAAAATATTTTCTACAATGGCAAAACGCTTATAGGGATACGGAGTAAGCATAGTTTCATACATTGCCAGATATTTTTTAGTATGAGCAATATATGTATCAGCGAGATGGGCGTCTTCTTTAAAGAAATAAGCTTCAATGACAATATTGTTATAGTAGTCTTTTCTCAAAACATACCGGATTGAAGCCGCCAGATGTAAAGTATCCAGCGGATGACTGAACTGAAAATTAAAAGTTTTGTTCCCGCCATGTTTTTGGATTGTCGTTGTTTCAGCTTCTGAGGTGGCAATAAAATTTTCTGGTAAAGTCACAGAAAGCGCATACTCGGCCAGAACATCAGGCTGTGGATACCATTCCTCGGTTAAAAACACATTATCTTTATCAATGAAGTTAGTCTCTTTATCAGTAATCAGGGCTTCATAGCTGATAATTATTTCTTTGTTCTTTTGGACCGTCAGGCTGATATTTTCATTAGCAACGGTGTTGACATCGTTACCATCAACCTTCAATTTGCGTAGATTGCCAACGGATAAATTTATTTTTTTCTCAGCATCTGCTTTAAGTCGGGCAGTACAAGTGATTTTCTGCTCGGAGGTATTTATCTTGACATCGAGTGCATATTGCAGGTTCGCACTCCAAGCCGTTACCGGGAGACAAACAAGTGAAACAAAAATCATTCTTTTAGTTATATGCATGCAACATTTCCTCATTAAAAAAGGGAATACTTCCGCCAAACCGGCTCCAGATATACCCTGAGCATTTACGTAAAATTGACTAGTTGTTTGGTAGTTAATCAGTAATAATTACAGTAATATTTATTATTTGCAAGAGGAAAATCTTCCAATAAAATGTTATCTTTCTTTTAATTTATCAAGAAATTCTTTGACGGAGCGTCCGTTTGGTCCCTTTGCCAGTGGATTTACCTTGACAAGCTCTTCCCATGCCCGGATAGCGCCGTCCAAATCATTTAAATCATGCATAAGAACAATACCCTTATTAAACCGGGCGGTTTCATGTTTAGGATCAATCTTTATTGCTCTGTCAAAGGCTTTAATCGCTTCAGGTGGTTGGCCGTTGCGACGATACATTACTCCCAGATCGGTCATAACATTGACATTGTCAGGATTAAGTTCCAGGGATTTATTATATGCTAAAATCGCCTTGGTATAGTTATTCGCATCAAAATATAGATTCCCCAGCTGCACCCATGCTGCAACATCATCAGGACTTTGAGAGGTCTTTTGTTCTAGTTCGAAAATCTTGACCGCCCTATCTATTGAGACATCCTTATCCATAGCGGTCTGCTCCGGCAGCATCGCTGTTTGTACCGATTCTTTTGTCCTGAATTTATAAACAGAGAAAACAATTCCTCCTAAAAACCCCACTATCAGAGTAATTAAAACAACAAGCAGCATGGTTTCCTTTTTAACGTAATCGCCTTTGGTTTTTTCTTTATTCGCCATTTAACCTCCAAAACAGAAAAGTAGGTATCTTTGTTCTAAAACATTTGCATGAAGCATTTAAGACTTTAGATTGACATCAACATACCACTGCGTAGCATATTAATCAATAATTTTTTAGTAACAAAAAAATTTGGTTATAAAAGATAAAAAAGGTTTGAATAGATAAGATCATGAAAAATAATGCGGCTCTGGAAATCTGTGCGCGGAAATTAGAAAGTTATTTCTCCAAGTATAACGGTGCCATTGTAGCATACAGCCCTTCCCTTGTTCGAAGGGAATACTACCTTTCCCTGAATTTTGCACGAAAGCTGCCGGTGAAGCATCTATCCTTTTCTAATGAGCACCGCCCAGTAATCATCTGTTTTTTTCTGCTCTACGATTTCATGCCCTTCATCGGCTACAGACCTCGGAACATTTTCGATGGGCTCTCCGTCATCCAGGAGAACCTTCAGCGTTTGGCCTGTTGTCATCATGGCGAGATCCAGTTTTACTTTTACAAAATTCATCGGGCAGGCAACACCGCGATAATCCCTAAATACTTCTTGGTCATTACCCGCAGTGCGATCCCTCATGTCGCTCTCGTCAATTTGTTTTTCCTTCTCACTCGGAAAACGAAGTGAATCATTCATGGATTCATATAATGCCTCCATTGCGGTCGTCAACTCATGAACCTGATGCTCCATATTCCTCAATTGCTCAAAATCCCTGTTGCGCGCAACTGTAATGAGCTTTTTAAACCGCTTGTCAACTAAGCCCGCTTCAATAAAATGTTTGTCAAATGTATTGAACACTTCACGGTCGGATTGTGCTTCAATACCCCGTGCAATTAAAAGCATCCGTGATGACGAAAAGGTCATTTTATACAACGCCTCATCTATTTTACTGCTGTCGGCAAACGATTTTCTTTCCTCTCGGAGTTTTTTTATCAAATCGCGATCCACATTGATGAGATCAAACAATCCGGCGGAGCATTCCCCTATGCCCATGCCAACAACTGAAAAAACTTCCTTCGCCCCCCAGTCGAAATAGTACTTCTTATCATCATCAAAATTCGGAATATCGCGATATTTATCACAGATGGTCCTGATATCCGCTTCGCCGCAATCATCAATGTAGTGAACAAATGAAGCATATTTGTCCTTTTTGTTAAGATAATGGTTTAAAAGCTCGGCCACAAAATCAGGCAGATCGCGGGCGCTGATCATGTCGATTTTTCTTGCAAGACGCGAGTGCCCGTCTTTGGTGACTGATCCGGCAACTATGTTATAAGCCGGATACATAATCTGGTTCTTACGTGCGGCCTTGCCGTGAAACCCTATATCAGCCGTTGAGTGAAGTCCGCAGGTATCGGGACATCCGGAAATGTGCAACTTCAGATCACTGATTTCATCAAGATTCAGGTCCGATTTTTTGAGTTTTCTGAATATTGCCTGCAGGGCGCCCTGAGAAAGGCAGATGCCGAGGGTGCAGGTGTTTGCCCCTGTGCAGGCAATGCAATTGGCCATGAATTCCGGCCCGGTTGACATATCTGATATGGCGACTACAACCTGGTAAACATTTCCTAAATAGTCACCCGGAATGTTCCTGATGTTCAGGTTCTGCTGGGTGGTGCAGCGCAGCACGTTTTCGCCAAAATTAATCAGAAAATCGGCCAGTTCGATGGCGTACTCACTGCTGAGGTCTCCAAGAAGCACCGGAATCAAAACAGAGTATAATCCTGGCTGTCTCTGCTTTCTTACAAACCGATGTTTCCAGAGGTCAAAATCCGGAGATCGTATCTCAACCGGCTCAATAGGTATGCTCGGTGCTGGTTCGTTGTCCATATTTGCTACAATAAAAGGTTCAACAGGCTGCTTTTTCAGTTCTTCAAGCTCTTGGTGGTACAATTCAACAAATTTATCTCTGCCAAGCTTGTTCCGGAGAAACCGCAGCCGTGCGGTATGCTTGTTTCTGCGGTTTCCGTATTTTGAAAAAAGCTGTTTTACCGCTTTGGCTACCATGTAGGTTTGATCTGCCGGAATAAAATCATGCAGCAGATGTGCGACCTGAGGCTTTAATCCCATGCCGCCGGCCACGTAGACTCTGAATCCCTTTGCTCCATTTTTAACATGGGCAATAAAGCCTAGATCATTGAAGGTGGCGCCGGCATTATCATCTGCAGAGTTGGCAAAGGATATCTTGTATTTGCGGGGTACAAGCCAGGAATCAGGTTCGGCAATTAACCGGCTTGTCAGGGAAAGGGCGTAGGGGGTAACATCAAAGACTTCATCTTCTGATATTCCGGCGTTCCATGAAGCCGTGATATTACGTACCGTATTCCCGCCGCCGCCCCTGGTGGCCAAGCCGACTTCATTAAGTTGCCGAATGACCTCAACAATATTTTTCAACACCACATCATGGATCTGGAGTCCCTGACGCGTCGTGATATGAATCGAACCGTTTCCGTATCTATCGGAAAGTCCGGCAACCGTATTAAGCTGAAAGGGTGTTACACAGCCGCCGGGAACCCGGACGCGAACCATGTAGGTGCCTTTTGTGCGCTGGGCATAGACCCCAAAAGGTACGCGACGCGCTTTTAATTCCCTGGCAGGGATTTCTCCTTCATTGAATCTTTGAATTTGTGCCTCTAATTCGTCGATTTCAGCTTCAAAGGTTGGCGGTATTTCATAGAATCGGACCAGACCGCTTTCTGTTTTTTGGCTGCGCCTGATGCGGTCAGAGATGCTTGCCTTTAGGTCCGTATGGTTTTCATCTTCCGACCGACTTTTTGCAATTTGTTTTAGACCATTTCTAAAGCCTTCTTGTTGATCCTGGACAATTTCTATTTTTTCGGGCTCTACATAATTGTTACGTATTTTAAAGGATTTTAGGGTTTCCGATCCATCAGACAGGGAAACAATTACATAGCTTATATCAGGATCATAGGCCAGTCTGATGTCTTCTTTAGAAGGGCGGGCCGGTGTGGTCGGGTGACTGTGATATGCCGCCGCCAGCTTGAACCCTTTTGCTCGTATGTCACGAACAGCGTCAAATTGCTCTTCGGGATCAAGGGAAAAATGTATATCCGATGCATCCGCATTTTTCATCCTGTACTGATGAATGATAACTCCTTCTTTTTCAGCAAGATAACCGCACGCTTCAATAGGCGAATCTTTTTTCGCATGGTCTATAATGCCGGAAATGATGTTTTCGGTAATTTTCAACATATCTTTTTCCTTAATTGGTCGTTTTCAAATCACAGACAGGCTGTTGTTCATCAATGAGTTCCTGAATTGTCGGCTCTTCCCCGCATAATCCACATTCCCTGTTCTTTCCCAGTTTGTGCTTGATAAACTCCATGGTCAAAATATCGAAAAAGAGCATTGAATCGGTCAACAGCGTACCCGCCCCGGTCAGAAACTTCAATGCCTCGGACGTCTGTATGGTTCCCAACAAACCGGCAATGGCGCCGAGCACTCCGGCCTGAGCGCAGGTCGGCACGGCATTTCTGGGAGGAGGCCCTTCAAATACGCAACGCAAGCAAGCGGATTCTTCCGGCAAGACCGTCATGGTCTGGCCGTTGAAACGAAGGATTCCGCCGTGAGAAAAGGGGATGCCCTCCATCACACAGGCATCGTTGATTAAAAATTTCGCAGCAAAATTATCGGTGCCGTCAATTACAAAATCATACTCTCGGATAATTCCTCGGATGTTGTCGGCACTGACAAACGTATAATAGGTTTTGATTGTCACTTCAGGGTTGAGCGCCGCCATCTTTTCGGCAGCCGATGTTGCCTTAGGGGTATATAGATCTTTGGTAAAGTGAATGATCTGTCGTTGTAAATTGGAAAGCTCCACCGTATCAGAATCAACAATGCCAATGGTCCCCACGCCTGCGGCTGCCAGATACAGAGCTGCAGGTGAACCGAGACCGCCGGCGCCAATAATCAGAACCTTGCCGTTCATGATTTTGGCTTGTCCTTCTATACCAACATCTTTGAGAATGATGTGTCTGCTGTAACGTTCAAGTTGTTTTTCAGTAAAGTTGATCATAAAACCTCAACTCTCTTTTTTGTTTTTCTGAATATTCGTAGAAATCGTGGAGGTCGGATGCAAAACGAATGTCTTATTATCATCGGGAAATGATCCCCCTGACATCATAAATATGAAGTCGACTTCATCATTTTCCTTAACAACGGTTGTATTGAAATTCTTCCGTTTAACAAAACTGCCATTGACCTGAACTGAGACAGTTTCCGGCGTGGATACATTTCTCTCGTTGAGAAGATCTATGACCGTTATCATTTCTTTATCGGTTATAAAATTTTCTCCATTGATTGTGATCATCATAACAAATCCTCCCGGTTCAGATAATTTTGAT
>DAOVAE010000088.1 GCA_030671225.1 Desulfobacteraceae bacterium | reverse complement strand
AAAGATATTGTTGCTAATTAATGTTTCTCTGTTACTCACATGTTGCGAAGAGCGATAGCAGCAAATTCACTAAAAGCCGTTACCATTCGTGCATCGTTTTCAGTAAAGCCTCCTGGTTTATTGGCCAAGCCTATCAACCCTCGTGCTTTTCCTTCAATTTTGAGCGGTGCAAATAAAACATTGTCAAGGGTAACATGCCCATTGGGCATGAACTCCATCCATTTGCTATTAGAGAAGCTGTTTTCAAAGACTGCCTTACATGTTCGATAGGCTTTCTCCCGAAGTCCACGTATGGGCATTGGAAGATTCGGATCGACAGTGCAAGGTAATCCGCCATCGTCCAAAAATAAAACTTCATTTTCCATCCCATTCTCGCTTAACAGGGCGACATAACCAGCAGTAGCACCAATCAGACCTTTAGCAGAATCAAAAATGGAACGAGCTGTCTGTTCAAATTCCCTATGTATAAGAATCGTTTGAGAACACTCCAGCAATGCTGAAGTTTCCAACATCCGTTGCTCTGATTCCTTTAACTCATTTACTAGAGCAGCTTCTGGCCGCAACCTGGTTAACTCTTCATATTTCTTCTTATGCTCTTGATTCTCTTTTTTTAATTCTTTAACCCTTTGCTGTAATTCTTCATAGGCTGGTTTGTCCGTCATTAGAAAATCCTCCTGATGCTATAAACAACAAAGACCCATATTTTGGTACAGTTAAATACCATTTATGATCCTTTATTTAAAACATAGGGCAAATTCCCTGAGTTGGATTATATTTTAAATCATGTTCGAGATAAATTCATTTGGTAGGACCCTGCACATCATATTTTGTATCTCAATCATGAACAAAAATACCAAAAATGGATTCTATATAGATTTCATAATATTATCGTAGGTTGTGGTTTCTAAGGTCTTGAAAATTTTTTAATTATATATATAAGCTTAATATTTCAAAAATAACACATAGATATACAGCGGCCTCATTATCTTTAAATCTTTGCCGCGTTTTCAGAGAAATAAGTTTCATTTTTCCCCTCCGTTCAACCTATGCAGGGTTACCTCTGCTGAGACATCTGTTGTGTGTCCGGCTATCTCGACATCCCCTTGCATAGAGTGAGTATCTCCCAGATACACTCCATCTTGCGATACTTTCACTGGACAGATAAGGATGGTTCCCTCCAGCACGGAGTCAATGTCCAAGTGTCGATCAATTTGGGAATCTTATAATTGTTTTTGCTAAGGCTGTATCCGAGCGGTGCGTCGACCAGGAACTGTCCGAAGGTGTCAGCTACGCTTTTTTTGTTTGGGGACCAATCCGTCTCCAGCCAAATATTCATGAATTTTCTGCGGAGATAAATTTATTATGTTCTTTGAGAGTTTGCAGACCCGGTAGCCCTCCCGTGTTAGAGTTTCCAAATCGGGATATAGAAATCTGCGCATCCGTGCTGATGCCGCCAGTATGACCATATGAACCCGTTCAGCCCTGGCAAGCTTCTGAATATGCTCAAGGACCCTGACGGCAAAACGGCGTCTCAATTCATCCAGGTGCTTGTCTCGTTTATCGTCATAGCCGTGGACGCTTCCCCCCTGAGGGGCCGCGCCGCGACCTGTCTTGGAATCCGTGTACATTTCTTTGGCATCTAATATCTCTGGATTTTCGAGTTCTGTATGGGCGGTCAACCTGGGACCGGATTCCAGCTCAGGAAACTCAACCGGTTCAAGGGTGAAAAAACGTGCTTGGGCACGATTGACCACCACAATCAGATAGTCGCTCATATGCTTCCCCCCATTTGTAGTAAATAAGGATTCAAACCGTATTGTTTGAAATGACAGGCATAAAAGGCGCTTTGCCAAATCTCCCTTTTCTCCATTATTCTCCAAAGCGTGCTATACTTTTTGCTCCGAACTGTCTGTCCTACATCAGGTGAACATGTGATATCCATTCCTTATCTCAGATCTGGCATTTGTTTTGATACATTGAGATTACCCCATGAAAATCGGGCTTGTCAAAACCTGACATTTCTTACCAGTAACACATCCTGAAATCAATTCATGCTGATTACATATATCAATAAAATCAAAAAGGCAAACCCTGCGAAATGGATTTACCCCTATCGAAAAAATGATATCACAGCGATTTTGAAGGTCTGATATTTACAGAATAATAGCTACATGCACTCGACACTTTTAAAAGTGTACTTAGAACTGATATCCTTCAGCATGGCTAAACAATGTCAGAAAGATCACCGTCACGGCAAGTTTCACGGTACCATCAGGCGCCTTGGAAACACCGTATTTTATTTGTCGCCTACAGCCTCAGCCACTTTTGTACGCAAAGCCTTTGATCCGGGGTTACTGACAGATCGCTTCACGATAATATCGACGGGGCTTACTGCTTTGCCATAATAAGCTTCATTCCATTTGTCCTTCGTCTTGATGACAGCGCCCTCCAATGAAACACCCGCGTAAGCGCCCTTTGTTCGCGAAAAGGAAAGAATGTCAGCCACGATATTCGATTTGACACCTGCACCCACCGGCCCAACGGCGATGGAAGTATCACCCCCTAGCTTGAAAGAAGAGGTAAACAGTGCATCCACAGCCTTCTGGGTCCTCACCATCATAATAACTTCCGCTGCCTCGGCACCGATCTGAAGCCCAAAGGTTGCAGAACCAAGGGTGTAAAACGCTGGTTGACTCCATTGTTTGGTTTTATCGTCTTTGACAACTAGCACGCCACTGCCGCCAGAACCCCCAATGACAAATCCGGCCTTCAGCAAACTCGGAATGATGATCAGTCCTTTGGCCTGGTTCAGGTTTTCATTTAACCATGACTGGTTTTTATCTGTCATGAGGCTTTCAAACGTTACACGCGCCTTGTCCACAAGCCCTTGCTGCTCAATGGGCTCAGCCGCTGTTGCCGGGATTGCATATCCGACAACCATAGTGCTTATAATCACTGCAAATAGAACGTTTTTGAATCTTAAACCTGTTTTTTTCATTGGCTTACCTCCCTATGTAAAAATTAGTAAGTTAAATTAATACAAACAATGTAGCGTTATCCCGAAAGATTAAAATAAAACCTGGCTGTCACACTTTTAATTAACTCAAAATAACAATCTATTTGGGAATGTAAACGAGGTGTCTTAAATAAAAAACTTTAGTCTGATTCAATATGTTGGGGTTGTGAAATCGTCTGAAAATATAAGTTTACGTGCCAATTTGACAATTCCTAAAAATTCAAGATTTCTAAACGAAATGGAACGAGGGATATCTGGCCACTGTATCCCAAATCTAAAGGTATTACAGATATCATAAATTGTGATTGTTAAGTCAATAAAATCCTGATTTTGACAGTTGTCAAATCATCTTCGTCCAACGACAAAAAAAATTATTTCATGCTGTAGACTCATACTTTTTGTGATACGCTGATGCTTTTTCAAAATCATTCAATGCATTATAACAGCTAACGATAAAGCCCAAAGCTTGTTTTGAATGTTGTAGTTTTAAAAAAAACGAGAGCGCCGTTTCAAAAGCGCCTAAATTCATATGACTTATCCCCAGACACATGTAGAGTTGCTCATTGTCAGGGAAATGCTTAACACCTTTTGAAAGAATTACAACCGATTCATGATATGATCTTTTCTTTTGATTTAAGATACCCAGCCCCAGGTAAGCGCGTGGGTCAGGGAAGTATTTCAAAGCTTTTATGTATAACTTTTCAGCGATCTTTTCTTTTCCCTTGATGGCTTCATTCCCGGCATAATCACCATGGTCAAAGGTCATTCCGAGTCTAGAGCAAAAATCGGCATGCAAGGGATAAAATTCTTTTTTGTCGATAAGCTCAATGCCATCGACAATTGCAGGAAGTACTTCATAATATTTGAACCTCAATTTTTCCCCAAAGGAGTGTATAACTTCACGGGATAATTTAGGATCTGTTTCAAAATACTTGATATCTTCTATTCGATTTAACCAGATGTCATCCGACACGTTAAATCGTTTCTTATATTCAGTATAGAGTGTGGTTCCCGGAAATAGAGAAAGGACAAAGAAATGGATGACCAGGGGTTTGATCCTTTTAATCAAATCGGTGGTTTCTTGAATTGTTTCCCGGTTTTCTCCGGGGCAGCCATAGATAAAATAAGCCCTGGGTAAAATGCCGTATTTTGAGGTGACGTCAAAAGCTTTTTCGATTTCACTATTCGTGATTTTCTTGTTTAAAGAATCTCGAATTTTTTTAGAACCACTTTCTACTCCGTAACTGATTTGAATGCAGCCGGCCTTTCTCATCCAGGAAAGAATCTCTTCACTCATATAATTGACCCTGGATACGGCATTCCACACGATCTTAAGATTTTTTTTAATGATTTTTTTGCAAATCTCGATCACATGTTTTTTGTTGATACTGAAGGTGTCATCCGAAAAATAAAAAAAGTTGACACCCCTTTTATAAAGGAGTTCGAGTTCTTCAACAAAATAGTCGACAGAATGAAACCTGACCTTAGGGCCCCAAAATTTAGGTGAACCGCAAAATGTGCACTTCCCCGGACAACCCCGGGTTAAAGATAGATGCTGATATTCAAAATACTTTGCCGGTACAGGTAGCTGATCAAGATCTTGAATCGGCCAGACGGGTTCTGTCCGGACAATCTTGCCGTCTTTCCTGAAAGCAATACCTCTAATATTCCCTACCTGTTCCTCTTCTCCTTTTTCAATCCATTTGATCAGATTTAAAAATGTGTATTCTCCTTCGCCGATAACCACAAAATCAATTTGCGGGAAATGGGTTAAAAAATGCTCCCATAAAAAGGTAGCGCTTGCTCCGCCAAAAACAATTTTCACCTTTGGATCGATCTGTTTGGCGATTTGAGCGATCTCTATGCCTCCCCAGCGGTTTGCCTGCAAAATAGAAAATCCTATGACATCGGGCTTTTTTTCAAGCAGGATTTCATTTATTTTTTCAGGTGTTTTATTTATTTTACACCAGTTCAATATCTCGACATCATAATGATTTTCTTTTAATACAGCACCTACATAGTAGATGCCGATGGGCGGAATCACCACATCATCGGTGTTGCTCCGTTTTTCAAGCCAGTACGGATATATCAACAGTATTTTCATTTCTCGCTTTTCCTGCTTACTGATTTTTTTTGTGAATGCATAGCTTTTCCGCTTGTGTCCCAGGCCGCCTCGCTTTGCCCGTCCGCCATCGGCTGCGCCTCAGGCGAATGCCGGGCGGGCTTGGTTGGCGGGATAGCTCCGGCAGATGGTACCGGATCGTCCTATTTAACTTGAATCTTTATCATAGTTTTGTCATAATTTAAATATAACCTAAATTCTGCAAGCCGGAGAGGAGAAAGACTTATGTTTTTATCTCTTATTCAAAAACGTAGAAGCATCCGTCAATACCAGGAAAAACCGGTGGAGGCCGAAAAAATCGATATGCTAATTGAAGCAGCGCTGCGTTCGCCTTCATCAAGAGGATTTAACCCCTGGGAATTTGTCGTTGTTACGGATCACAGTGTACTCGAAAAACTTTCAAAAGCAAAACCGCACGGAGCATCATTTTTAAGAAATGCGTCCTTGGGAATCGTTGTCTGTG
>DAOVAE010000131.1 GCA_030671225.1 Desulfobacteraceae bacterium | reverse complement strand
TGAACGGGTTGTTGCTATTGTATCTCCCAATGCAGCTCCTATGAAACGTCTTAAAAATGAAGCCAGAGATGAAAAACGGCTGATAGATGCAACGCACGGCCGCAGAACCCGTTCTATCATTGTTATGGATAGCAATCATATTGTTCTTTCCGCGATACAGGCCGAAACAATATCCCAGCGTTACTCAACACTTAAAGGGTCAGAATAATCGAACATGAATGAGCAGGGAACCGGACCACACGGTTCGAATTCCAAAGAAATAATTAGAAAACATGGTTATCTTTTTATCATCTCCGCGCCGTCGGGAGGCGGCAAAACAACCCTTTCCAGAGCTGTCCTTAGCCGATTTGGCGATATACTTTATTCGGTTTCATACACCACAAGAGCACCTCGCAACGGTGAACAAGATGGCGTCGATTACTATTTTATTCCAAAAGATGATTTTAAAAAAAGGATAGAAAGCGACCTATGGGCTGAATGGGCGAAGGTTCATGGTAATTATTACGGCACATCGGCTGATTTGTTAGACAAAGGGTTGGCTTCCGGTCGTGACATGCTCCTTGAAATAGATGTCCAGGGTACCATCCAGATACTTGAGCGTTATCCCGAAAGTGTAACAATTTTTCTCATGCCCCCGTCACTGGAGACTCTTAAAAAACGTCTTGAAATGAGGGGAACTGAAAGCTTGGCGGAATTAGAAAGACGTCTTTTAAATGCAAAGAAGGAGATGGCCAAAAAAGATCTTTACCGTCATGTTATTGTCAATGATAAGCTGTCTATAGCCATTGAGAATCTGATATCAATTATAGAAAAATATCGATCTGCAAAATACTCGTGAAAAAAGAAATACTCTATGGTATCCATCCTGTTTTTGAAGCCCTTAAGGCGGGCCGGAGAGATTTTTTTGAAGTCTATATCACAAAAGATAAGACCTCAAAGCGTATTGATAAGTTAGTGGCTATTGCTGAATCCATGAAGATACCTGTGGAAAGGGTAGAACCTTTAACCCTGAAATCGATGACGGGTACCGATCTGCACCAAGGACTCGGAGCCAGAACAGGTCCGTTCCCTATATCCGAAATTTCTGATATTTTCGACGGAGTTCGATCAAATGATGCAAACCATTTGCTGTTGTTACTCGATAATATCATGGATCCTCATAATCTCGGTGCACTGATTAGAACAGCCCTTTGTGTGGGCGTCGACGGTATAATCATTCCCAGGGACAGATCTGTTCCACCCACACCTGCGGTATCCAAGTCATCAGCAGGAGCACTGGAACATATACGTCTTGCACGGGTAACGAACATGGTAAACACCATCAAGGACCTGAAGGAAAAAGGATTGTGGATTGCCGGAATGGAAAAAACCTCGGATAAATCAATTTTTTTCAGTGATTTGACAGGCCCGGTTGCAATTGTTATTGGTGGAGAGGAAAAAGGGATGCGTCCTCTGGTGAAAAAACATTGCGATTTTTTGATGTCAATTCCCCAAACAGGCCAGGTTAATTCCCTGAACGCCTCTGTAGCAGGAGCAGTTGTCATGTATGAGGCCTTCAGACAGCGACACTTATCTTTATGATAACAAAACCTTTACCTACAAAAATGTTGATCCGTATAGCCAAAGCCTTTAAACAAGCCATTTTCCCAATGCGTTGTCTGGTGTGCGGATCTTTTTTTCATCCCGGACAGCATAGAGCCTGCGATTTGGAAACCGGCATTCCAGGCGTAAACAGTTCAATTATTTCGCGAGGAGCTATTGAAAAGACCGTTTTATCGACCGATTATAGTTTGGATAAAACTCCAAAAGTCTTTGAGAAATTGATGTCTCCTTTTTTATGTCCGACCTGTGCATCCGAATTTTTACCGGTTGAATCCCCCAAATGTTCCAGATGCGGTATTGTTTTTATAAGCAGGCAAGGAGAGGATCACGTTTGTGGAGAGTGTATCGCTTCACAAAAGAGATTCCAAATAGCACGATCGGCAGGAGTTTATAAATATACACTAATGGCGGTGATACATTGTTTAAAGTATAAAGGAAAAATTCAACTGGCACGACCTTTAGGGGAACTTCTTTTTGCCGCGTTTCTCCGTTTTTGGGATAAAAAGAGTGTAGATGTGATTGTACCGGTTCCTCTACATGCAAAAAAGCTGAGAATGCGTGGTTTCAACCCGTCGTTTCTTCTGGTAAAGAATTGGGCACGCATTGCTGAATCGTCAAATAGCAAATTGCCGGATATGCCGGTTGAAATAAATGTTCTTGAAAGGAGAAGGTGGACGGAACCACAGACCGGTTTAGGTCGCAAGGAACGTTTGGCAAACATTAAAAATGCATTCAATATAAGCGATTATTCGAAAATCGCAGGTAAAAAAATACTGCTAGTTGACGATGTTTATACAACCGGAGCAACAGTAAATGAATGTGCAAAGGTTCTATTGAAAGGCGGCGCCGGGCATGTTGATGTGCTAACGCTGGCGCGGGCCATGTGATTGAAGATTTTCAATCAGCAATCGTAAATATTCAATACAAAAAATATGTCGTCTAAAGTTTTAAAATTACAAGACCTGATACGAACTGTACAGGGCCTGCGTGAGTCCGGGAAAAATATTGTTTTTACAAACGGATGCTTTGATATTCTACATGTTGGTCATGTGCGTTATCTTACCGCTGCCAGGTTGGAAGGGGATGTTCTGGTGGTTGGAGTAAATTCCGATGAATCGGTAAGATCCATAAAACCGAAAAACAGGCCCATAGTGAACCAGGACCAGAGGGCTGAAGTTCTGGCCGGTTTGGAGTGCGTAGATTATATTACGGTTTTTAATGAACCAGATCCGTTAATACTTATACAGGCATTAAAGCCTGATGTACTGGTAAAGGGGGCTGACTGGAGTGAAGAGGAAATCATAGGGGCTGATGTTGTAAAAGCAAATGGGGGTAAAGTAGTCAGGGTTTCAGTAGTACCCGAAGTGTCGACTTCGCGTATCATTAAAAGAATTATAAAACGTTATTAGCTTATGGATGGATGCTGAAGAAATTAGCGGCATGATAATAAAGAACAGAAATGGTGTTTCATTCTTAGAATTTGAGAAACTTGCAAGATTGTCCGGTATCCGACATGGGATTTTTACCAGAAATACCGGTGTAAGCACCGGCTCTTATCGGAGCCTAAATGTCAGTTTCGGTGTGGGAGACGATGACCGGAAAGTCATGCACAACAGGGAAATCATATCAAGATGCCTCAAGGAAAAAGACCTTGTTTTTGCGGATCAGGTTCACGGAAGCCGGGTCATGGTATTTTCCAAAGATAATAACACTATCACGTTTGATTCTGATGCTTGCTTTGAAGTTGAAAATCCGAAAAATTTAAACAAGCAGATTGATGTTTTTAATCCTGATTCTGAACACAAACATGTTGTGGATGCTCTGGTTACGAATATACGGAAAAAATATCTTGTGATACAGGTGGCCGACTGTCAATCGATACTCATGTATGATCCTGTCCGGCAAGTGGTGGCAAATATTCATTCAGGCTGGCGCGGAAGTGTAAACAATATTATAGGCCTCACAATAAATGTAATGGAAAAAAGCTTCGGTTGCTTTGCCGGCGATATTTTTGCAGGGATCGGTCCGTCTCTGGGGCCATGCTGTGCCGAGTTTTTAAACTATGTAAAAGAGATCCCCAAGGTGTACTGGGAATACAAGAATGATAGCGACCATTTTGATTTTTGGTCATTAAGCTGTGACCAGCTTTGCCAGGCAGGTGTCTTGATCGACAACGTTGATTTAAGCCGATTGTGTACAAAATGCGATCCAAACCGGTTTTTTTCCTTCCGCGGAGAGGGCACCACCGGAAGGTTTGCATCCATAATCGGTATTGCATAGATGACAAATGTATCAGGAAACAGTTGAAGTTCAGTGGAACAACAAGGCGGGTAGTGCATGTTACAGAATCGGTTTGACATGCCACAGGGGATATTCAGGCGCAAAACCCGGACAGTTCATCATGCTCCACTTTCCCGGCCGGATCACTCCTTTTTTGCCTCGACCCTTTTC
>DAOVAE010000022.1 GCA_030671225.1 Desulfobacteraceae bacterium | reverse complement strand
GCCTGCCCCGTAGCTCCGGCAGATGGTACTGGGGTAGCTCCGGCAGATGGTACTGGGGTGGTTAATCCGCCAAAGTTCGGTGGCGGATCGCCTTCCTTGGACTTGAACCCCGGTTAAATATTAAATACGGATTTAACTGGGCAGGCAAAAGTGAACATTTTTCAAAGGTTTCAAAGCAATGAAAAGGGGTACAATCATGCTTTTTCATGTATCAGGTGTTGAAGTTTTCCCTTTAATTCCGTTTATAGTTGCATTTATCATCTCTTTTTTTGCTTCAATGGGAGGAGTGTCCGGCGCCTTTTTGCTGCTCCCTTTTCAAATGAGCATTTTAGGGTTTACCAGCCCTTCGGTTAGTCCGACAAATCTGGTTTACAACATCGTTGCTATACCAAGCGGAGTTTATCGCTATATCAGGGAAGGAAGAATGGCCTGGCCCCTGGCCTGGGTTATAATTGCAGGCACATTACCGGGCGTGTTTATCGGTGCTATTTTTAGAATTAAATACCTTCCAGATCCGAAAAATTTCAAATTTTTTGTTGGTTGTGTCTTGCTTTACATCTCAATCAGGCTTCTGTATGACCTGACTGAAAAAGCCGGTGCGAAAAAGCAAAAAACCAGGGAACTTGAGGAAAGATTTAAGGAAAGGTCAAATCAAATCCGCTCCGGGCAACAAGTAGTCCTGAAAAGAAAAGCGGTGGTAAGGACAGTTAAATTTTCTCTAACAAACTACACCTATGAGTTTTACGGTGAAACGTTTTCTTTTAATACTATTATTCTTTTTACGCTGACTTTTATTGTGGGGATAATCGGCGGCACATACGGCATAGGCGGCGGGGCGATTATTGCACCCTTTTTGATGGCAATTTTCGGACTGCCGGTTTATACGATAGCCGGGGCTGCATTGCTGGGAACATTTTTGACATCTATTGCCGGTGTTGGCTTTTATACCGTAATTGCTCCCATGTATGCCGGTACAGGTCTGGCGATCGCTCCTGATTGGATGCTCGGCGCGCTCTTCGGTGCCGGTGGTTTTTTCGGCATGTACTGCGGTGCCAGGTTACAAAAATATTTTCCGGCCAAAACAATAAAACTTATATTAGGCGCTGCAATTCTTTTACTCGCATTAAAATATATCATCAATTTTTTCTGAACAAATATAGGATTGACACTTTTAAAGCAATATACCAATATATAATGCCCATTTATTTCATTAGATTTTTTGTAACATTTTAGCCTTTCCTAACTATTATCACATTTTTAGGAGCCAATATGAAACAGCTCGGAAATTTGATTGAACGGATAATCGAACGCACAAATATTAATCTTAGGGAACAGGACTTTGATGCGGGGCCTTATATCCGTCAAACGATTCCCTTAAATCGACTGGTCAAATTTTATGCTTTCTGTGGAATTACGCCACAGCACCCTTTGCACTTTCATTTCAGCCGTTCCAATCTGGCTGGAAGCTATTTCCTGGGAAAATGTAAGGTGGATCATTCCATATTGTATAAAAGCGATGTTCGGGGGGACGAACTAAAGGCCAAAGGAGATCTGTTTCATTTTAAGGATTCTGAAATTCTTATTCATGATGACGAGGTCATCCGGGTCAAAGACTCCTACCTGATCAAGACTTTGGTTCATTGTTATATCCATGACCCGGAAACCCTAGAAGAATTTTTAATCCAGAATACGGTGTCAATGCATTATGCCAACATTCACGGTTCTCCGGTGGAAGGATGTTTCTTGGGACCATTTAGTACTGTGGATCTGACAACAATCCATGACTGTATTGTCGGAGCATTTGCCTATCTGCAGGTTGGAGAGCTTTCTCATCAGCGGGTGGAACCCGGGAAAATCTGGGTCAAAGCCGGAGACATGTTCGATTTCAGTTATTCTTTTCCCAAAAAAGTTCTCGATAATTACATTGCCATAGAGCCATATAAAAGGCCCCGGGGAATATTTATCGACTTTGTACGAGATCGCAAAATCGATTTCCAAAAGGTTTTTGATATGGTTCACCTAAAGGTTCCGGTTGTCGTTCCCCGCGGCGCCTCCGTGAATCGCTATGCCTTAGTCAAAGGAGAAAGCAAAATCAGCGAAAACGTCCTGGTGGCTCAAAGGGCATACCTGGATAATGCCTGGATGGGGAAGGGGGCCAATGCCCAGGAAAACTGTTATATCATCAATTCCCGCCTTGAAGGCAACAATGTGATGGCCCACGGCGCCAAAATTATTCATGTCCGGTTGGGCAAACAGGTTTTTGTGGGATTTAATTCATTTCTGCACGGCACACCTGATTTTCCCCTAACCATCGGGAGCAGGGGCATTATTATGCCGCACACCATCATCGATTTGAATGAACCTTTAACAATCCCTGCCGGACACATTGTCTGGGGCTTCATCAGAAATGCTAAAGATCTTGCAAAGCACAGCATCTCAATCAAGGATCTCTCCGGGGTTAAAAGAAAATTTACCCTGGGTGCCATGAAGTTTCATGGCAACGGTTCTAAATTCGTTCAAGCCTTTAAACATCGAATCGAACATATCTTAGAGGCCAACGGAGCCTTTTTTGACGGCAGGAAAAACAAGGGACATGCTCAAAAAGAACAGAATATCGATTTTAATATCATGCATCCTTATTCAAAAGGTCCTCTTAAAGGTCTTTATCCGTCCATAGATATTCGACCATAAGAACAGATAAGCTCTCAAAAAGTTAATGCGGATTTTAGGTGCTATGCTTTCAGTATTAGATAGGCGACGTATCCTATGTAGCAGGCCAGGAGAGTAACGCCGTTGCTGCGAGTCACAACGCAAGTCTTTCTCATCATCAGCCACGGCAGAAAACTGACAAATATCATCACCAGGTAATCGATGAGCAGGCCGCTATTAATAAAGCCGCCTGGAATAGGGATAGGTCTTACCAGAGAGGCCGCTCCGAGTACGCTCAGTATATTGAAAACGTTGCTCCCCACAAGGTTTCCGATGCTTATATCCATCTCTTTCCTTAAAGCGGCAACCACGGATGTGGCGAGTTCCGGAAGCGAAGTTCCCAGCGCTACAATGGTTAATCCGATGAACTTTTCACTGACGCTGAATACTTTCATAATAGCAACAGCGGAATCAATAAGGACTTCCGCACCGACGACCACACCGACAATTCCAACTGTGATCCATACAACCTGCCTGGTTCTGGAAGTTACATATTCTATTTCTTCCGCGGCATGTGCAAAAGCAACACTCTCCCCGTTTAATTTATGCCTCGATTCCTTGACGGCAATATAATAATTGAAGCATGTATATAAGATAATTCCACCAAAAAGCGACGCTCCTTCGAGCCTTCCGATTCTCGAGTCAAACGAGATCAGCAAAAGATATATCGATATGCCGAGCATGATCGGAATGTCCCGGCTGTACACCGACCGATTGCTCTTTATCGGATGTATTAATGCTGCCAAACCAAGAACAAGGGCGATGTTACAGATGTTGCTTCCCACAACATTTCCCACCGCGATCATACTTTTATCTTTAATGGAAGATACAACACTGATAAACAGTTCGGGCGCCGAAGTTCCGAATGCAACTACAGTCAACCCGATAACAAGCGGTTTCAAGCCAAGATTCCGCGCAAGACTCGAAGATCCTTTTACCAGCCAGTTTGCACCATAATAGAGCATCAACAGACCGATAACAAAGAAAACCAGATTAAGTATCATGTATGAACGCTCCGAAAAAAGTTTCTCAGCTTTCGTATCAGTATCAAACTTACTTGATAAATGTAACCCCTTCCGTCAAATAAGTTGTCCATTCATCTTTTTATTTCCGGCAAAATTTTTTTCACTTCGGAATACACGAAAAAATTCGAGAACAATTTATAAATTAGGCAAAATTCTTTTAATAAATATAGGCATTTTAGTTCACTTTTGGCATTTTAAGCACTTTTCCGGTTTAGCCGAATCAGGAAAAATGGTTGCATAAAAGATTTAGATTGCGGTAAAACTTTCGACAATTTTAATTGTAGTTTGGGAGAACAATTAATGCACTATGAAGGTAATATAATCCGGCCACCCAGCGAAGCCAACAGCATTCTGCTACAGATAACCGTCGGATGTTCTCGGAATAAGTGCACATTCTGTGGTGCGTACAAGGGTGAACGGTTTCGTATAAAACCGGATTCCATTATTATGGATGATATCGCTTTTGCTGCAAACTTCTGCAGGCGCCAGCGCCGCGTATTTCTTTGCGATGGAGACGCTTTAATTATTCCCCAGAAAAGGCTGCTGAATATTCTTCTGGAAATTGAAAAGCGGCTTCCCTGGGTAACACGGGTGGGCATTTATGCCAATGCCAAAAGCCTTAAAATGAAGACCCTTGATGAGCTCAAAACTTTGAAAGCCCATGGCTTTGGTATTGTCTACCTGGGTCTTGAAACAGGAGACGATGTTACATTGAAAAAAATCAACAAGGGCGCAACATCAGAAACGATGATCCTAATGGGTAAAAAGGCAAAAGCAGCAGGGATCAAGCTCTCCATTACAGTACTGTTAGGCATTGCAGGCAAAACACGCTCCAAAATACACGCCCGGGAAACCGGCCGGGTACTTTCAGCCATAGATCCTGAATATATTGGGGCCCTGAGTCTTATGCTCATCCCAGGTACGCCGCTTTATAAGGATTATTTGTCCGGAGACTTTACACTTCTTGAACCTGATGAAATGCTGCATGAACTGAAAAACATGATTGGTGCAACCAAACTTTCTAAAGGACTTTTCCATGCGAATCATGCTTCAAACTACCTTCCTATCAAAGCAAGGCTGCCGAAAGACAAGGAGGCAACTCTGAACCTTATTGACGAGGCCCTGGCAGGTAAAATAGCGCTTAAGCCTGAATATTTGAGAGCATTTTAACCCGAATTTTTCATGAATAATGTCAAACAATTTACAAGAAAGGAGAAACGAATCATGAATCAAGGCTTGTCTGAAAGCCAGGTGAAAATCGATGAAATTTGTATTAATACTATTCGTACACTTTCCATGGATGCTATTCAAAAGGCAAACTCCGGCCATCCCGGTGCACCAATGGGCCTTGCTCCTGCAGCCCATGTCCTCTGGACTCGAGTTATGAAACATAATCCCGACAATCCAGGTTGGCTCGACAGGGACCGATTTGTACTTTCAGCCGGACATGCATCCATGCTCCTTTACAGCCTGCTTCACCTTTCGGGCTATGGTGTAACCCTCGATGATATTAAGAATTTCCGTCAGTGGGGGAGCAACACACCAGGACATCCTGAATTCGGACATACTCCGGGAGTGGAAACAACAACCGGTCCACTGGGTCAGGGCTTTGCTAATGCAGTGGGTATGGCTATGGCAGAACGGCACCTGGCGGCCCGCTTTAACCGGCCAGGACATGAGATTGTGGACCATTACACATACATGATATGCGGAGACGGAGACATGATGGAAGGAGTTTCGTCTGAAGCTGCATCCCTTGCCGGGCATCTGGGCCTTGACAGGTTAATCTGCATTTACGATGACAATAAAATCTCAATTGAAGGGAGCACAAATATAACTTTTACAGAAGACGTTGCCTTGCGTTTTAATGCCTATAACTGGCATATTCTGAAAGTCGGTAACGGGAATGATATGGATGCAATCTTCGATGCCCTCCTGGAAGCAAAAGCAGAAACCGAGCGACCGTCCCTGATTATCCTGAGCACACATATTGCTTTTGGAAGCCCCAATAAACAGGATACAGCCGCTGCCCACGGAGCTCCGCTTGGTGCAGAAGAGGTTCGTCTGACAAAACAAACCCTGGGGGTTCCTGAAGACATCTCTTTTTACATACCTGAGCAGGCATTGGATAGATTCAAAAAATGCATCGACGCAGGGAATGAAGCCGAAGCCGGTTGGCAGGAAAAATATCAGGCTTACGGCAAAGAATATCCTGATCTGGCAAAACAATGGGTTGATGCCATGAGTGGTTTTTTAACAGCAGGATGGGATTCCAAGATACCCGAATTTTCAACTGCCGACGGGCCCATTGCAACCCGTGCAGCATCGGGCATGGTTTTGAATGCCATAGCAGCGAATCTCCCCACACTTATCGGTGGTTCTGCTGATCTGGCACCTTCAAATAAAACATATATGGACGCTTCACATGAATTTCAAAAAGACGCATACGACGGCCGCAATATTCGTTTCGGTGTCAGGGAACATGCCATGGGAGGAATAATCTCCGGAATGTTTCTTCACAACGGTCTGCGGCCTTATGGTGGAACGTTTCTTGTGTTTGCCGACTATATGAGGCCGGCAATTCGTGCTGCCAGCATTATGAAACTTCCGGTAATATATATTTTTACTCACGACAGCATTGCGGTAGGCGAGGACGGTCCCACCCATCAGCCTGTTGAGCAAATGGCCTCTCTCCGCGCCATCTCGGGCCTTACGGTTATCCGGCCGGCCGATGCTACGGAAACAGCCCAAGCATGGCGTCATGCCGTAAAGAACACAAGCGGTCCGGCAGCTCTAATTCTTAGCCGCCAGAAACTTCCGGTATTAAACCGGGACAATACAGAAAACGGTCTGACAGACGGGGCTTATATCCTGGCGGATTGCGAGGGCAAGCCTGATATCATCTTGATTGCCACAGGGTCGGAAGTGCATATTGCCCTTGAAGCCCAAAAGCGCCTCGCTCTGGAAAGTATTGCCGTCCGGGTTGTGAGCATGCCGAGCTGGGAACTGTTTGAAAAAAGCACTCAAGAATACAAAGACCGTGTACTTTTGCCGGAAGTAACCGTACGTATGGCCATAGAAGCCGGTTCTTCCATGGGATGGGAAAATTATGTTGGCAACAGCGGCGTTATCATCGGCATGAGAGGCTTTGGTGCTTCCGCACCTGGTGGAACCGTAATGCAAAAATTCGGATTTACACCTGAAAACATTGTTCAAAAAACCCTGGAGCTTTTGAAGAAATAGCTCGTTTGAAATAGATTTGTTTCAAACGAGCTATTATCCCGTTTTTTAAATAGACAAAACTGATACGAAAAGGTCGATTTATGGATGATAAGATTGCGGCAGAAATAGAGCGATTAAAGGAAGAATACTTACAAATAGAACGTCTCGGGCATGATGAAAAGGAATGTCTTTTAAAAGTCATTAAGGTCTTTGGCACGGTGATGGCTATGCATGACGAGTTTGCAGCAGAATTTCGGGCCGTCAAAAAGATGGTTAACGCCGACCAGGCCTTGCCCATCGACCTAATTGCCAAGGAAATTGATAAACTTATAAGCAAAATCTTTACAGCAGAGACTAAAAAAGGATTTGATGAGGGAGACCTGAAACAGCTGAATGAATTACAAGATCGCCTGCTCAATGCATGCAAAATTATAAAGGAAATAATGGTTGTCCTGCTCGATGATTTTTACCCGGTAACCGACAAACTGAAAACAAAAGCAGACTCTATTAATGTGAAATGCAATAAGAAAATGGCACAGATTGAGTTAGAAGATGCAGCAGCCTCCTTTTTAAGTTTTATTACAGGACTGAAAGGCAAGATCTCGGAAGATTTTATATATATCAATAACACTTTTCTCATGCTCCTGGAACATGTCAAGGAGCTTGAAAAGACATTGACGAGCGAGTTTGGCGGAGATGAGAGGATAAAAGAGATTGAGCAGTTTGAGATAAAAGTCAATAAAGAAGTAGGCTCAATAGCCGACTCATTTAATGTTCATGCAACCATCGATGCAATAAAGAGTGCTGTCATTGACAAGCTGACGAAAGTAAAGCAGCTGGTTTCGAGAAGAAAAAAAGAGGAAATCAGGAAAGCTAAAAAAGCTCAAGAAAATATCGATAAGCTTAACAAAAAGATCGCAGGAGCAGAAAAGGACGCCCTTGTCATGTCCAAAAAGGCGGAACATTTCCAGGCGGCGGCCACAAAAGACGGGCTCACGGGTCTTTACAACCGAAGGGCTTTCGATACGAATATTACGAATTCTCTAAAAGCGTTTAGCAAAGAGCAAGGTCCGTTTTCGTTAGTGCTTTTCGATGTAGATAAATTTAAATGGATCAATGATACATTAGGTCATGTTGCCGGAGATAAAGTTTTGCAAAAGGTAGCCCAGTGCCTGAAGGAAACTTTTCGAAAAGATGATTTCATCGCAAGGTATGGGGAGATGAGTTTGCTGTGGTCATTGAAGGTTTGAATGAGGAAATGGCACGAGAGAAAATCTTGAAATTTAGAGAAAGTTTCAGCAAAAAGCGTTTTTTTTCTAAAAATATTGGAGATGTCAAAGTGTCTGTAAGCGCCGGCATTACAATGGCCATGGAAGGAGATAGCCCTGATGATCTCATACACAGAGCGGATATGAACATGTATGAAGTCAAAAAGAAACAACAATGAAGCCAACAATATCGAAACAATACAATACCAATCAAATGCTCAAAATTCCCTTCTGAGAATATCCCAATAGCAAATAATTTAATTTGCCATATATTGTGTTATTTTATTCTTGACACACAAGATACATTATCATATGTGGGCTTTAAAACTAATTTGGGTGGTAATTAAAGCTGGATCTTCTTAGACTGGATTTTTACATATCACAAAGTTTTGAAAGGTCGATTAATATAGCTCGACCTTTGGTATATGCTATAATACAAATAGTGTATACATAATTAGTAACAGTTCGGGCGACTCCACGATCAAGATGAGTTGATGGCTCAACCGAACTGGACGATGCCTTGAAGCATATATTAAAAACTTTCAAGGCGATAAGGCAGGGTCAGTAATGACCCTGCCTTATTTATTTGCCCAACAACCCTCTTTTTGTTATTATGGACAGGTGATAAATTGGTCTTTTTTTAGAACCACAAAACAATAATTGGAGATATATTATGGACCAAGCGGTCAGGGACGCTATCTATGGTGCGGTGGAGAAAGAACCGTTTGCGCGGGCTTTGAACATGGAGCTGGTCGAACTGGAACTTGGGTATTCAGCGGTGGAGATGACCTATGACCCGTCGACCATGAATAATATTTACGATCGAGCTCATGGTGGGGCCGTCTTTGGCCTGATCGACGAGGCTTTTGAGGCGGCCGGCCAGACAGAAGGGACCGTTGCCGTGGCATTAAACGTGAGCGTAACATATGTGTCCAGCCCAAAACCGGGTAAGCGTTTGCGAGCCGAAGCCCGGCAAGTCAGCCGCACCAAGAAGACAGCCGGCTTTGATATCAGGGTAACAGACAAGGATGGACATTTGATCGCCACATGCCAGGCTCTGGCCTATCGTACCGGCAAGCCGATCCCCTTTCTTTAAGAGCGCGGGTGTTATCCTGATTTTCTCTCATGGTAACACTTTAGCTTTTTAAGATATTACCTCTCATCAAACCCGACCCAGGTGGTTATATTTTCAATCGATTCACGGTTGCTGACAATCTTGTTGGCTGGAAAATCCCAGTTGGGATAACCGATGGCAATGGAAATTATAATCCGTTTGGATTCAGGTATCCCGGTAAATTTGTGCAGCACCTCGGGATACGTTATACCCTGATTGCCAATGCAGGTGCCCAGACCATAGCTCAGTGCTGTCAGGCAGATGTTCTGTGTTACGGCACCGATATCGAACAATGGCCTGGGGTAGTGCAGCGATCGATCAACCGATATAATGATAGCTGCCGGTGCATTAAAATATCGGAATCCTCGTTCCATCCACCGATCTCTTTTAGCCCTATCCTCTTTTGGTATCTCCATGAGCTGAAAAATCTGCTTGGCGATTTCAATTTGACGCCGCCGATAAACGCTTTCCGGAGGCAACCCTTCGGCGTGAAGGTCGGGATGCAGAGGTGCCCCGTCCTTCAGGTGTTCTATATTGGTCTGCCTGATATTATCCAAGATGTCCCCGGCGATAATGGTGAATTCCCATGGCTGGCTATTCTCTGCTGATGGTGCGCGGACGGCTATTTCCAGGATATCCCTCAAAATAGTTTTCAACACGGAATCGGGCTTAAAGTCTCTTATGCTCTTGCGCATTCTGATAGCTTCTACAATATCCATAATCCTGCTCCCCCTTAAATATTTGAGTTAGGTCTGCACATCAAAGTATGTTTATGCTTTTCCATTGACAGAAAAGCGACTTTTGCCTATAGTGAATCATATTCAGAACAACTTATTTTCTACACTTGCCTTATTCTCATTTCAATCTTTATT
>DAOVAE010000129.1 GCA_030671225.1 Desulfobacteraceae bacterium | reverse complement strand
AGAGTAATGGACGTCATCAAGACAAATCTGTCTGTCTCGATATTACCAGAAAACTTTTTAAACTTGATGAGTAAACGGAGGGCGAAGTTGAAAAAAACAGCATTCCTTTTTCCCGGTCAGGGATCACAATCTGTCGGTATGTGCCTTGATTTTTATCAGGAATACGAAGTTGTCAGAGAGCTTTTTGACATGGTAGAGGACATCGCCAGAATAAACCTATCGAAACTTTGCTTTAAAGGTCCATTTGACGATCTTACCCAGACGGTAAATCTTCAGCCTGCTATAACTACTGTCAATCTGGCTTGTCTTACAGCAATCGAAAAAGAAGGTATAAAACCCGATATTTCTGCTGGACATAGTCTTGGCGAGTATAGCGCAATGTGTGCATCTAAAGTTGTTTCAAAAGAAGATACCTGCAGACTGGTCTTCAAAAGAGGTGAACTGATGCACAGGGAATCGATCAAACATAAGGGAGCCATGCATGCAATTATCGGGCTTCCCATAAAGGCTGTGGATGAACTTGTTGGCGAGGTTCAAAGGGAAGGGATTGTTGCAGTTGCAAATCACAACACCGAGCAGCAGGTTGTTATAACCGGTGAGCCGGACATGGTTAAACAGGTTTCCACACTGGCTGCTTCCATGGGCGCCAAAGCCATACCGCTGAAAGTAAGCGGTGCATGGCACAGTGAATTGATAAAAGGTGCCCAGGATGAGTTCAAAGACTTTATCGAACCAGTACGTTTTAACACGCCGGCAAACCCCATGGTTTTTAATGTAACGTCCGACTTCGCCAAGAATACCGATGAAATCAAATCGATTATGGTCCGACAGCTTTGCAACCCGGTAAAGTGGTATGGCTCAATGTGCAAACTTCTGGCCGAAAACGTGGAAATCTTTGTGGAAGTCGGCCCGGGCAAGGTTCTTGCCGGTCTATTAAAAAAAATTTTACCAAAGGATTATCCCTGTAAAATATATAATGTAAACAGTATGAAGCGTCTAGAAAAATTCTTCAAAGAAACGATTTGATTTTTAGTAGCACTTTAATTTTTAAAGATATTACTGCTTTAGGTATAATTAAATTTTTTCTGAAAAAAATATCAATTTTATACTTTACATAGATATTTAATTGATATATATTTCGTCTTTTTAAAAAAATGAGCTAATTTTATTTTCAAAGGTATTGTTATGAAAAAGAAGGATATTGAATATTTTCAGGAATTTCTGGCCAACCGGTTAGAAGAGCTTTTAAGCCATGCTGATGATACTGTCTCAGGTATGACTACCCCAAAAGAAAATTTTCCAGATCCAACAGACCGTGCTTCTCTTGAAGCAGACCGGAATTTTATGCTTCGCATAAGGGATAGAGAGAACAAACTTATTAAGAAGATTAAAAAAGCCTTAGAACGTATTGAAAACGGCACCTTCGGAATCTGTGAAAAATGCGGGGAAAATATTCGGCTTAATCGTGTTAAGGCCAGACCCGTTACTACTTTATGCATTAATTGTAAAACCAAAGAAGAGGCTTTTGAAAGAGCTCTCGGATTATAATAAAAATGTGAGAATTGACCTTCATATTCATTCAACAGCTTCAGACGGAACACTTTCACCATTAGAAATCCTCAATCTGGCCCAAAGCCTCAATCTCGGGGCTATATCGATTACAGATCATGATACCATCGATGGCGCAAAAGAAGCCCTTACCATTGGAATACCCTCATCCATTAAATTCTTAACCGGGGTTGAAATAAGCGCGTATCCGCCGCCATCTTTTTCCTGTCCGGGAAGCCTTCATATTTTGGGTTATGCTATCAAAATAGATGATCCTGTGTTAAACCAGACACTTGCTATTCTCCAGGAGGCGAGGAAGAATAGAAACCCCAGGATTATTGAACTGCTAACCCGTATGGGAATCGAACTTACGTTAAGCGAGATCCGGAATGATGCTGGAGAATGTCAGATTGGAAGACCTCATATTGCAAAGCTAATGGTAAAAAAAGGCTTTGTTCAATCTATTAATGAAGCCTTTGACAAATATCTGGCAAAAGGTGAACCGGCATATGTTGATAAATTTCGTGTTGACTGTGATAGGGCAATTGAAGTCATACTTGATGCCGGAGGAATTCCTGTTCTGGCCCACCCATTTCTTCTAAAAATGAAAAATGATAAAGTACTTGAAGCGCTGATTATCAGTTTAAAGGAAATGGGTCTTAAAGGAATAGAAGTCTATTATTCTGAACACACGCAAGATCTTATTACCCGATATGCTGAGATAGCAAACCGCCATGAATTACTTATGACTGGAGGTACAGACTTTCACGGTTCTACAAAGCCTGGAGTTCAAATGGGATCAGGGAAGGGAAATCTCTGTATACCTTATGGGTTGTATGAAAAATTAATTGCAAGTTTATAGATAGGAATATAGATGGCACCAACAGATCATTCTGAATTAAAAAGTAAACTTATGTATGAATTTAAGAATATGTATCTCCTTGATGAGTCCCTAAGACACAGCTCATTTGTAAACGAACAGGCCGATACAAACATTCAGGATAATGAGAGGCTCGAATTTCTGGGGGATGCGGTTTTAAATCTTGTTGTAGGCCACATTCTTATGCAGCGCTATCCTGAATTAAAGGAGGGCGATCTGTCAAGGATGCGAGCCAATCTGGTTAATGAATCTCAACTTGCATCGATTGCAAGGGAAATAGATCTTGGATCTTATATACAACTCGGAAAAGGAGAGATCCATTCAAAAGGCTGGGATAAAAATTCGATACTGGCTGATACGTTTGAAGCTGTAATTGCAGCTGTTTATCTGGATGGCGGTTTTGATGCTGTATTTAAAATCATTGACATCCATTTTTCGGTCTGGATTAATTTCGTTATCATGCCGACTGCTAACCATGATTACAAAAGTCAGCTACAGGAACTTGTCCAGGTGGCGCACAGATCAATGCCGATTTACAGGGTTGTGCATGAAAGCGGTCCGGATCACGACAAGATATTTCGAGTACAGTTGAAAGTTGGTGAAATCCAGACAGAAGGGACCGGAAAGAGCAAAAAGGTGGCCGAACAGGATGCTGCCAGAAAAGGCCTTGAAATTTTACAATCTGATTTTTGATGGTCTTTTAAAAAATTAGAAAAGTGGCCTTCAAAATACAAAATATTAAACACTTGATGATCTGAAATAACATCTAATTGCTTGAAAAGAAAAACATTCCTTTTATTATTCCGATTTTTTTACCCCATGTGGGATGCCCGCATCAGTGCGCTTTCTGCAACCAGCTATCCATCACCGGTGTAAAAAAAGACACTATTTCCCCAGAAAGACTTGATTTATTGATAAATGAATTTCTTCAATATAAAGAAAGACATAGGCGGCCGGTTCAGGTAGCGTTCTACGGTGGAAATTTTCTGGGCCTTAAAAAAGATTACATCAAGCTTCTACTTGATGAATCATCAAAATTCGTAAAAAACGGGAAGGTTGACAGTATTCGGTTTTCGACCCGGCCCGATACTATAAGTTATGAACAGCTTGATATTTTGGATAATTATCCGGTTTCAACAGTTGAAATCGGTGTCCAGTCCATGGATGATCAGGTGCTGGTTATGGCAAAGCGAGGCCACACCGCCTTAGATACGGAAAAAGCGGCAGCCATACTAAAGGAGCGAAACTATGAAGTCGGCATGCAGATGATGATAGGTCTGCCTGGTGATGACGAAACTAAATCCCTGTTTACGGCACACAAAATTGCAGCACTTTCTCCTGATTTTGTCAGGATTTATCCTACGGTTGTTCTTGCAAAAAGCCGTCTTGCCATATGGTATCAAAAAGGAGAATATACGCCCTGGTCTCTTGCGCGAAGCGTTGCTCTTGTAAAAAATCTTTACCTTTTTTTCAAAAGTAAAGCGATCCCGGTCATCCGTATGGGGCTTCAGGCCTCAGAGGATCTTGCAAAAGACGCAGTAATTTTATCAGGACCATTGCATCCGGCTTTCGGACATATGATATATTCTGAAATCTTCCTAGATATGGCTATAGCCGTACTGGAAGCTGAGAAAGATTCTTGTGATACAATTACCATAAAAGTTAACCCGCGAAGCATTTCAAAAATGAGGGGTTTAAAAAATAAGAACGTGGAAACCCTTAAAACAAAGTTTAACATCAAA
>DAOVAE010000081.1 GCA_030671225.1 Desulfobacteraceae bacterium | reverse complement strand
CCAGGATGTCGGTGACTGATGCATTTGACAGATTTACGTCAGTCTCCATGGAAACGGCTGTTTTACAGGATCGGTTTGACGAAGTGATGGCCATTGACATCGAACCGAATCTTGGGCACAAAAAGCCGCTTTTTCTTTATGATTACCCCGCTGTTGGTGCCTCCCTGGCAAGGCTGAAACCGGAAAACAGATCCTTGGCAGAAAGGTTCGAGCTTTACATAAGCGGTGTGGAGCTTTGTAATGCGTTTACCGAATTGACCGATCCGGTTGAGCAGAGACTGCGGTTTGAGCGCGAACAAAAGATACGAAGCGAATCCGGGAAACAGGCATATCCGTTACCCGAAAATTTTCTGGAATCCTTGCAACTAATGCCGGAAGCATCCGGCGTTGCTCTCGGTATCGACCGTCTGGTTATGCTCTTTACAAATACAAACAGCATTGATGATGTTGTGGCATTTACGCCGGAAGAACTTTGACGGCTTCGTAAAAAGTCCAACTTCTGCGTTACGCTGCATCCTTCGTCATTGCAGCGTACTATAAGTACGCCTCATTCCTCAGTATTTGCGCGCCTTGAATTTGGAGCTTTTTACTTTGCCGTCGAATTCGACTTTTTACGAGATTGTCAACTTTGATTAAGAGATTATTGAAATATATATCTTAATTTTCGTTGACATAGACCGCTTAACCCTTATAAATTTCGATCGTTAGAAAATGTTTCGCACAGGGTGCCTTTGCTACCACATATAAGTTGGAACCCTAATTGAGCGGGGTGGAAGAAAAAACAAAAAGATCATAAATAGCATAATCATTATGGAAAAAAAAGAAGACAAATCACAAGCGGATATAGACATAGACTGGGAGGATCGCACATTATGCATTGATGAAAGCTGCATCGGGGTGATCGGTCCGGATGGGCGTTGCAAGGAGTGCGGTATGCCCTTTGAAAGCGAACAACCGGAAGATATCCCGGCTGAACGAGACCGGTCTGAAGCAGAAATTGACGCAGAATCAACGGAAGATTCAGAGTCTAAAGAACAACCCGATATAGACTGGGAGAATCGCACATTGTGCATTGACGAAAGTTGTATCGGGGTGATCGGTTCGGACGGGCGCTGCAAGGAGTGTGGATTGCCGTTCAAAAACGAGTAGGGAATCCTGGCCCAAAGGACCAGGCTTTGGTTTGCCCCTGATAGGGGCTGTTTTACTTAAAGCCGTACAAGTTAAAAGTGTCTAAAGTGATCTAAAGTGCCTAAAGTTATGGTGTCGCTCCGCTCCGCTGATTTTATATAATTGACAGAATTCCTTAACTTTAGCTCATTTTAAACTTTAGTTCACTTCAAACTTTTGCAGTGATTCTCAGAAATATGTTCCTGATCCGCCAGAGTTCTTTGGCGGAGGCAAAAAGGGGCGTCTTGCAAAGATCTCTCAGATTTCAAAGTCCAAAGGACCGGTTCTCAAGTCCGTTTTAGCGGGCTTCCCATTTTTATGATATGTGCAGGCAATAAATAATCCCACACAAAAGGCCATAATGACAGCTCCAGACGGGAAAGCATAGCGGAGCTGAAAAACGTCCATCATCAATCCTGCAAGCAATGATCCTATCAACATTCCCAAACTATGAGCCATTGCCAACAGACCCATAACAGATCCCATTGAAGCGGTTTCATTCCCTTTTAAAACAGCCAGTGCCATCAATGCCGGCATTGCAACACCTCCCCCAATACCGAACAGCACACTGGCCACAACCAGATCATTGAAGCTGTTTGTCCATTCAAAGGATAAAATTGCATAACTGATAATCAATCCTCCTAATACAATCATCATTTTCCTGTTAATCCTGTCTGCTAAAAAACCCATGGGGATATGCAACAATCCGCTGGAAAAAACACCTAACATCACAAGGAATCCGATGGACGAACTAGAGAGTGAAAATTCCGTATCTGCCAGAACCGGCAGAAAACTCCAGAGAACCCCGATACATGCTGCATAGGCCAGTCTGAAAAGGAAAAGCCCGACCATATCCCTGTCTTGAATCAACCATTTCCAAGCTAAGGGTTTTATTCCCCTGTTGACAACCATCTCCGACTTTGTGGGCGGCAGCAGAAAGAGGCTTAAGAAAAGGCCTGCAAGTGCGAGAAAACCCATGGATGCAAAGGAGGTATTTAGACTGAAGCTGTCATAGATAACTCCGCCGATCAGGGGACCGATACTAAGACCCATGAACATTGACATGTTGAAAAGCCCCATGGTGAAACCTTCACGGCCTACCGGAGTTATATCGCCCACATAGGCTTGGACAGCCGGCATGATCATAGCAGACGCTATTCCTTGAATAAAACGTATCCCGATAAGGGTTTCAACATCATTAGCCAATATGAATGACAGCGAAACCATGGTATAGGCACAGAGCCCTGCCACAATAAACGGCTTGCGTCCCTTTTTGTCTGATTGCTTGCCGAAATAAGGGAGAAAAAATGTTCTGGACAGGGAAAACGACCCGAATATCAACCCGATGTATAAACCACTTGCACCTATATTATGGGCATAGACCGGCAGCAGGGGGACCACAATTCCGACGCCTGTTACCGTTCCGAATATGGAAAAAAAGAGAGTCCCGAAGATTTTCTTATTCAGTTTTTTCATTACGATTGTTTTTTAACACCTGCGAATAAGCCAGAAAAGCAAAAGATTCCGTAACCGTTCACGGTTCAAAGTTCATGGTTCAAGGTTAGATTCAAAACACAATCTTCCATCAACCCTTGAACGCTTATGGCCAGACAAAAAGCCAAGTTTGCTTGCAATTTCGGTTTGAAGTAGCAAATTCAGGATGCAGCAGGTTCCTCCATGTATAATATTGCTGAAAGTGAACGAGAGAAAGGTAACCCTGAACGGTGAACCCGGAACCTGTGAACGCATACAAGATTTCTTATCACGAAAGCACGAAAAAATGAAAACACGAAAAATATAATAAAATTTCGTGTTTTCGTGATTGAATTTATGTTTGAACGAACCCTTAGGTTTATTGAATATCAGCAAGGACAGACTCGATTAAATTTCTTATCTCTGAAAGTCTGTCTTCCGATATGGCTTCAAAACGGAGCACAAGGGCAGGCTGAGTGTTGGATGCGCGTACAAGACCCCATCCGTCTTCAAACAGAACCCGCACCCCGTCAATGTCGATAACATTGTATTGTTCGCGAAAAAAATCGGTCACCTTTTGAACTACGGCAAATTTTTTGTTATCAGGACATTCAACGCGTATTTCGGGGGTAGTAAAAGTTTTGGGGACATCAGATAAAAGTTCGGATATCTTCTTTCCTGTTTTGGTTAGTATTTCGAGGAGCCTACAAGAAGCATAGGTGGCATCATCAAAACCGAAATATCGATCGGCAAAAAACATATGGCCGCTCATCTCACCTGCCAGTTCCGCCTTTTCTTCTTTCATTTTCTTTTTAATCAAAGAATGTCCTGTTTTCCACATAATGGCCCGGCCGCCGTGTTTTTCGATGTCGTCATACATTGTTTTTGAACATTTTACTTCAGATATGAATGTTGCCCCGGGTTTTCTAGAAAGGATTTCCCTGGCAAATATGATCATGAGCTTGTCACCAAAGACAAGGTCCCCTTTCTCATCTACAACGCCGATTCGGTCGCCGTCACCGTCATAGCCGATGCCCACATCCAATTCCTTTTCCTTTACCATGGTGATAAGATCCTGCATGTTCTTTGCCACCGTGGGATCAGCTTCATGGTTTGGGAAAGTGCCGTCCATGTCGCAGTAAATATCATAAACTTCGCAATTAAGGTTCTTCAATATAGGTACGGCAACCACCCCTGCGGTACCGTTGCCTGCATCCACACCAACTTTGATCGGTCGGGATATGGTTATGTTATTTTCTACAAATTTCTTGTAGGGAGTGACAACGTCGGCTGTGGAAAGGGAGCCTTTCCCCTGAGCAAACGATTTTTCATTTATAATTCCGAGAATTTTCTGGATATCCTTGCCATGAATCGAATCTAAACCCAGACAAAGCTTAAAGCCGTTATACTCACCGGGATTGTGGCTGGCCGTCACCATAACACCGCCTTCCTGGTCGAGATGCTGAATTGAAAAATAGAGAACCGGTGTCGGGCAAACCCCGATGTCGATCACATCACAGCCGGTTGACAGCAACCCTTGAATAACCTTTTCAGAATAAAGGTCTGACGATAACCTGCAGTCACGACCCACGGTAAGCTTTGAACAGCCGTGTCCTCTGAGAAAAGTACCAACACCCTTTCCAATCAGAAGTACATCATCTTCTGTCATATCCTTGCCCGCAATTCCCCTTATATCGTATTCTCTGAACATTTCCGGATTCATTTAAAATCCCCTTTCATACTATCTTTACTCCAATACTCCACTGCACCTATAATAGATGCAGACCTTTTGAGCAATAATTAAGTTTGACGGCTTCGTAAAAAGTCCAACTTCTGCGTTGCGCTGCATCCTTCGTCATTGCAGCGTACTATAAGTACGCCTCATTCCTCAGGATTTGCGCGCCTTGAATTTGGAGCTTTTTACTTTACCGTCGAATTTCGACTTTTTACGAGATTGTCAAGTTTGACGGCTTCGTAAAAAGTCAAAAAACGATTTTTTGTAAATTCATCATACAATAATATGACGGAAAAATAAATAAACAGTTCTGTTTTGCTTACCTGCTTGACACACAGGCGTCATATCTCTATACTCACTTGACTCTTATTTAACAAGGTAATTCTATTCAATTCAACCAGTTATTTAATCCGAGCTGTAAGGAATGATGACAGAATATTCTATTGAGATCTGCAAGAAGCTTGAGGGAAGATTTCGTGATGCAGGGTTGCACCGGCCGATGCGAGTTGGGCAATATGATGACGGCCAAGAGCTTATTTATGATGTGAGAGAGGTCGCCGGGGCAAATGAAGCAAAGGCGCGAGTGGTTGTTGAGAAGTTTGTAGGCGGAGGATTTGCCGGGCAGGTTTACCGGGTGAAGGTGGTTGCAATTGAAACGCATGGCGGGTCCATAGAGGGAATTGAGGTGGGGGGAGTTTATGCCATGAAGATTCTTATTCCACCCTCGAAGTTTTCCCGGCTGTTTCGTAATGCGATTTATTGGATTGGTTTTCAAGGGCCGTTTCAGCTTCAGGTCAATCCGATAGCGGCCAGAGCCGGGGCGCTTTGGCAAAAATTTATCCGGCGCGGAGCCAAGATCCGATTCGGTGATGAGAAAACGGTTGTAGATATTCATGCAACGTTTGTAGATCATGTAATGGGGAGTTGCGGCGAGTTGAGTGAGTGGGTAGACGGGCGTACCTGGCGCCTGGAGGTTGATGATCGTCTCGATTTCTTAAAAAAATGGCGCAAGGGCAAAGAAGTTGATATCACCCGGCTTGGTTCGCCCGAATATCGAACCAAGTATGAATTTATGCGTGAATTTGTTGAGTTGCTGCATGACATGGGAGGTCATGAGTTTGCGAGACAATATGAGTGGTCCACGTGCAAAAGTCAGCCGAACTGTATAAAACGAAAGGAAGCAGATAATGATCCCTCTGAAGGATTGGTAGCGGTCGATTTTCGGGCTGGTCTTGCGCTGTTGCCCTTTTTACCAATGAGCCCGGGAGATTTTAGACTTATTGTCAATGGACTTGGACGGGGCAGTCTGGTGCAGTTTGATCGGGGCAATATAAGCAAACTTGAGCGCTTTATTGAAGAGCATAATGAAGATTTTGCCGATATGCATGGGATGCTGGATGAACTGAAAGTATCTGAACGTCTTTATAGAGACTCGGTGCCTGATATAACACACAACCATATCCGATTGCTTTACAACCGGAGGCTGTGGTCGACAATGCTTGAAAGTGCAGTGACTGGGTGGAAGGTACAAAATATTGTTGATGATAAAGGAGCTCGTAAGCTTGGTGGCAGCATCATATTAAGGGTGTTGTTTGCTCTGATTGGGCTAATACCATTTTT
>DAOVAE010000017.1 GCA_030671225.1 Desulfobacteraceae bacterium | reverse complement strand
TTTGAATCTAATTTATACTGGTCGAGTTCCTTCTTGATAACAGCTTCTTTTAAAGCAGCCAGTTCGTTTTGAAGCTTTTCAATATCAAACCTTACAGGGACGGTCTCTCTTCCCACAAGGATGCCGAGGACAAACATCCATACACATGCAAAAAAGGTCAGACAAATCCATATGGTCAACCCTTTGCGCGTCTGCGGAAGGGATGATTTCTTTTTTTTCGGCGGAGCCTTTTCTTTTTTCACCATAGTGTGTAAACTTTTGTCCACAAAGACACAAAGACACCAAAGATTATAATTCTTTATAATGCCATTTTTAAAAATGTGCCTTAGTGGCCGAGCTGTTATATTTTTTTATAGTTACATCCTATCAGGGGCAGATACACCTAACAGGGTCAATCCATTTCGTATGACTTTTTGTACCGCCAGCACCATATAGAGCCGGCCCCTGGACAATATAGGTACATCAGTCAGAACTCTGTGCTTATTGTAATAGGCATGAAAACAAGCCGAAAGGTCCATCAGATAGAATGTTATGCGGTGAGGTTCCATAAATTTTGCACTGTTTTGTAAAACCTCGGGATAGCGGGCCATGGTTTTCATAAGGCTGATTTCCTCTGGTTCTTTAAGCGTTGCAATGGCCTCTTTATCCCAGGTGATATCGTCTAACCCTCTTTCCAGCCCCTTACGGACAATACTCGATATCCGGGCATGCACGTATTGAACGTAGAAAACCGGGTTGTCGTTAGTCTTTTTCTTTGCCAGCTCAAGATCAAAATCAAGCGGGCTTTCATAATTGCGGGTCAGGAAAATAAATCTGGCGGCATCTTTTCCTACTTCTTTGACCACGTCACTTAAGGTAACAAATTCACCGGCCCGGGTAGACATGGCAACCGGTTCCCCGCTTCGCATGAGATTGACAAGCTGTACCAGAATGACATTAAATTGATCTCTTTTATAGCCCGATGCTTCTATAGAACCTTCCATTCGGGAGACATATCCGTGGTGATCAGCACCCCAGACATCGATCACCCTACTAAAACCGCGCTCAAACTTGTCTATGTGATATGCGATGTCGGATGCAAAATATGTTGTCTGGCCGTTCCGGCGGACCACAACACGATCTTTCTCATCACCAAAATCTTCTGTTTTAAACCAGAGTGCCCCATCTTTTTTATATACAATGTTTTTTTCTCGAAAATCGTCTATAACAGCATCTACTTTGCCTGAATCGTAAAGGCTTTGTTCGCTGTACCAGTTGTCAAACTCAACCCCGAAGCTCACCAGATCCTGTCGAATCTGGGTAATAATATGTTCTGCCGCAAACCGAGCACAAAATGAAATCGATTTTTCTTCATCCTGGTCAAGGAGCGCTTTTCCCTTGCTGTCCCTTATTTTTTTTGCATATTCACGGATATAATCGCCCTGATAACAGTCCTCCGGGAACTGAATCTCTTCCCCCAGCAACTCCTTATACCGGAGAAAAACAGACCTTCCCAGTGTATTTATCTGCCGGCCCGAATCGTTGATATAGTATTCCTTTTGAACATCATATCCGCAAAGCCCCAAGATATTGGCCACGCTGTCACCTACAACAGCACCCCGCCCGTGTCCTACATGCAAAGGTCCTGTTGGATTGGAGCTTACAAACTCCACCTGGATTTTTTCACCATTGCCGATATCTGAAGCTCCATAACGGATATCCTCTTGATGAATTTTGCGCAAAACAGGATACCAGGACCACGTGTTTAAAAAAAAATTGATAAAGCCGGGACCGGCAATCTCTGTTTTTGCTAAAATATTGTCCGGATCTGTGACATTTTTTAAAATCGATTCTGCGATCTTTCGCGGGGGCATCTTTTGGACAGATGCCGTAACCATTGCAATGTTTGTAGAAAAATCACCATGCGATTCTATCTTGGGCACTTCGACTTCGATTGCTGAAAACGCTTTTGAAGGCAAATCTCCTTTTTCATATGCACAGGTTGCAGCTTCAAGAATCAGGTTTTTTATTCTATGTTTCATTTATTCCATACTTTCTCTCTTCTGTATTTGCGTGATGTCTCTTTCTCAAAAAGGTTACAATTCATAAAGTCTTTTTATTTCTAAGTCAAGACACTTTGCAGGTACAATTTTCCTGCTATACCTTGAAGCTTGTGCTATTTTATGACATAATAATTTTTATGAAATATTGTTGTTAAATCCGAATAAACAACACAGGAGGGGGAAAATGCTTGTTAAAAACTGGATGAGTAAAGAAGTTATAACCGTGGATGTGGACGATTCCATGCAGAAGGCCATTTACATCTTACAGGAACAGAATATCAAAATGCTGCCGGTGATGGAAAAAGGAGAGATCGTCGGAATTATCACCGACCGGGATCTTAAAAAAGCCTCCCCTTCTGACGCCACAACGCTTGATATGCATGAGCTTTTATTTCTTATATCCAAAATAAAAATAAGAGATTTAATGAAAAAATCTGTTTATACAGTCCAGCCCAACTGCACAGTTGAAGAGGCCGCCGCCATCCTTCTGGAAAAAAAGATTTCAGGTCTTCCGGTGGTCGACGAAAACAACCGGTTGTTAGGGACTATAACCCGTAGCGATCTTTTCAGGGTGATCATTTCCCTGACCGGACTGGGCAAAAAAGGTGTGCAATTTGCCATACGCATAAAAGACATGCCCGGCCCCATCAAGGAAGTCAGGGAGCTCATCCACGAGTATGGAGGACGAACCGCCAGTATACTTAGCTCGTGGGATAATGCACCTCCCGATTATATGAATATTTACTTCAGGGTTTACCAGATTGACAGGCAAAAACTGCCGTCACTTTTAGACAAGATCAAAGAAAAGGGGAAATTGCTTTATATGGTGGATCACAGGGAAGATAAACGAACCATTTATTAATTACCTAAAACCCAAATCTTTCTTGACATAATCCATTTTATTATATAATTGTTCCTGGAAAATCGCAGTCAGAAGACTGCGGCAAAAATTACTTTATAAAAAAACAAATAAAACCACGAAGGTATGAGTATCATGAAGATGCAGTAGCTTTGTGGTTTTTTTTTGTGGATAGGAATCGATTATGAGAACCTTCGGGATTCTTTGGTTCTTATTAACAATTTTGATCTTCCCGGCCGGGCAAGCCCTGGCCCATTTCGGCATGGTAATCCCCTCGGATTCCATGGTCATGCAGGGGGAAAGTAAAACCGTGGTTCTGAAACTATCATTTTCACATCCTTTTGAAGCCGAGGGCATGGATCTGATAAAACCCACAGTTTTCAGCGTTATGGCCAATGGGGAAAAAAAAGATCTGCTCGGTGATCTGAAAAAAGTCCAGGTTATGAATCATACGGCCTGGAAAGTTAACTACAAAGTGAAAAGACCGGGGGTTTACATATTTTACATGGAGCCCAAACCATACCGGGAACCTGCCGAGGATTGTTTTATCGTGCATTACACAAAGACGGTGGTTACGGCATTCGGTGATGATGAAGGCTGGGATGAAGAAATTGGTCTTAAAACCGAAATTGTTCCCCTTTCAAAGCCGTTCGGTCTTTATGCAGGAAATGTTTTCCAGGGAATCGTCAAGCTGGATGGGAAACCTGTACCTTATGCCCAAGTGGAAGTGGAATACTATAACAAAAATGGGAAGGCTAAAGCACCGACAGATTACATGGTTACCCAGACAATTAAGGCGGATCGAAATGGTCTTTTCACCTATGCTGCGCCCAGAGCCGGCTGGTGGGGTTTTGCCGCTCTTAACCAAGCTGATTTCAAGCTAAAGCATGCTGGTGAAGAAAAAGACGTGGAACTCGGTGCGGTTATTTGGGTAAAGTTCCATGATATGAAGTAAAATTGTTTCAAAATTTTTATAGCCATGCATATATCCGAAGGAATATTATCACCGGCCGTTCTCATAGGAGGAGCGGCCATTACGGCAGCAGGCGTTGCTGTCGGCATGAGAGGTCTCGATCAAAAAGAAATCCCATCCATAGGGATTTTATCGGCCGCCTTTTTTGTAGCTTCCCTGATCCACGTGCCGGCAGGTCCTGTTTCAGTACATCTGATTCTTAACGGCCTGGTGGGGTTGATCCTAGGATGGAAGGCCTTTCCAGCAATACTTGTCGGTCTGGCACTCCAGGCACTCCTTTTTCAGTTCGGCGGCATTACTACATTAGGCGTGAATACACTGAATATGGCTCTCCCTGCAGTCGTCTGTTATTGCTTATTCGGATGGGGCACAAGGTCAGGCACCGGCCGGTATGCATTCATATTTGCAGCATTTGCGTCCGGCTTCTGTGCTGTTTTAATGGCCGGCATTTTGGTGGGATTGTCTTTGTACCTGACAGGCGAAGCTTTCTTGCCGGCGGCCAAACTTGTGGTTGCAGCTCATCTTCCTGTAATGTTTGTGGAAGGGATCCTGACGGCCGCCTGCGCCCTTTTTCTTAGAAAAGTAAGACCCGAGATTTTGGAGGTAGCCCATGCGCCTGACTAACCGACACATAAACATAAAGCGAGACCTTTGCAAAACGCCCCCTTTTGCCCAATTCCGGCGTCAGGCTCAAATTTTAATCCTCAAAATACTAAATGTATTCCTGTGGTTAAAATTTTCGCCTTTCTTGGCCTTGAACAAAATTGAACGTTTTGCAAAGGTCTCAAAGCATAAAGTTATATGTCTTGTTTTTGCGGTTTTGTGGCTTTTACCTGTGCCTGTATCTGCTCACAAGGTTATGATCTTTGCCTGGGTGGAAGGAGATACGATTCACACTCAAAGCAAATTCAGGGGAGGCAAACGGGCGAAAAACTCGCAGGTCTTGGTCTATGATCCAAATGACGTTTTGCTTCTTGAAGGCAAAACCGACGAAAACGGAATGTTTTCCTTTAAAATACCAAAAAAGACCGAACTCAAGATTGGCCTGAAAGCTTCCATGGGCCATATGGCTGTCTGGAAGATACCGGTTGAAGAGATTACAGGGTCTCAATCTGAAAGCAATATCTTAGCAACTGTTGAGGAAGTTACCGCTACTTCTCCCTCCAATTCGGAAAGTATCAAAATTGCCGGAGAGGTTTCTGAACCTTCGACTATGGAATTGAAAAAGAAAGAGATTCAGGAAATAATCGATACCTCCCTGGACAAAAAGCTTAGGCCCATAACTGAAATGCTGGCCGATTCTATGGAGTGCGGTCCCGGTTTAACGGAAATCATGGGTGGTATCGGATACATAATCGGGCTTGTGGGTATAGCCTTGTATTTTTCAAACCGTCGCAAAAAGGAATAACAAAATCAGATGATTGAAGAATTGTCCAATGGTGATTCCTTTATTAAGCGTCTTGATCCCCGCATCAAGATTGTTGTGGTGTTTCTTTTTTCCGTTGTCGTGGCTGTTTCAAACCAATTGCCGGTTCTAATGTTGGCGCTTGCGCTGAGCCTTTTGATTGTATTGTCAGCCGGAGTACCGACAAAGGAATTCCTCAGGCGACTTATACCTGTTAATATGCTGATTATTTTCCTGTGGCTCTTTCTCCCTTTTACATTTGCCGGCAAGGCGGCTTTTTTTATCGGGCCGCTGGCAGTCACCCACGAAGGTGTACTCTATGCAACCCGGATCACCATTAAATCAAACGCCATGATGCTCATGCTGATAGCGCTGGTTGCATCGACCCCAATCTTCACTATGGGCCATGCAATGCATGAACTGGGAATCCCCAAAAAAATTGTGCATCTGTTTTTCTTTACCTACCGTTACATTCACGTCATGCACAGGGAATATGCTCGACTGTTGAATTCCATGAAGATTCGAGGATTCAGACCAAAAACCAGTTTGCATACCTACAAAACCTTTGCTTATATGGTTGGGATGCTTCTGGTCAGGAGTTTCGACCGGGCCCAACGAGTTCATAATGCCATGCTGTGCCGTGGTTTTAAGGGTAATCTTTATAGTTTGAGTAAGTTCTCTATTAAAAGGAGAGATGTCGTCTCCCTGGTTTGTATGTTGACGGCTATTATTCTTTTGGGAGTTATGGAGTGGAAAAAAACGATTTAATTATTCATCTTACAGATATCTGCTTTAGCTATCCGGGAAGCCCTCCGGCCCTCGACAATCTCGATTTAAAGCTTTACAAAGGCGACCGGATCGGTCTGATGGGGCCAAACGGCAGCGGGAAAACCTCACTGTTTCACATCATTATGGGGCTCTTAAAACCTTCCGCAGGCACGATTGAGATCTTCAACCATCCTACAGTGAAGGAAAAAGATTTCAGGAAGGTGCGTGAGAAAATAGGGCTTCTTTTTCAGGATGCGGACGACCAGTTGTTTTCACCCACGGTCGTGGAGGATGTCGCCTTCGGACCCCTGAATCTGGGCAAATCACAGGATGAAGCCATGGACATCGCCCGTAATACTCTAAATTTTTTGGGTTTGGCCGGTTTTGAAGACAGGATAACCTACAAACTATCCGGGGGTGAAAAAAAGCTGGTCTCCCTTGCCACGGTACTTGCCATGGAACCGGAAGTTCTGCTCCTGGATGAACCGACCGGCGGACTTGATGACAGGACAAAGGCTGCGTTAAAAGACGTGCTGTCGAATCTTGATCTCTCCTATATATTGATATCCCATGAAATCGATTTCCTGGCTGACATAACGAATGCCATCTATACCATGGAAGACGGCAAGATCCTTTTTGATCAGGAGCTCCATGTACACCAGCATGTCCATGCTCATCCCCACGGGACATATACCCATGAACACAAATAAAAAAAGGGGTTTCCCCCTTAGTTCCTTAGTTGTAAATTTTGTGTATTTTATGTCAAAAAATATTTTAAATATCGAGTGTAGAATATTGAATGATGAATATCGAAGTAAGATATTTTATCATTTTTATTCATATAAAAAGATAGAGCGAAGCGATTCCATCCTTCGGCATTCGAAATTCTTTATTCGATATTCGATATTTGTATTGCTCAGCAGTTTATGTCAATCCGGCAATTTCCTCCTTTATTGTTACTCCGATCTTGTACAGGACAGTCAATACCAGAAAGCCTATGGCCCATATCCCGAGGGCAATAAGAACTTCGGGTACTGTCGGGACATATTCATTAACATGATGCAAAGGGTTCGGTACAAACCCGCCTGAAATCATTCCAAGCCCTTTGTCAATCCAAGTACCGACAAACACGGCTATACAGGCTACGATCAGAACGGTTTCGTTTTTGCGGGTTACAGGATTAACAAGCAGAATAATCGACACCACCATCAGTATCATGGATGCCCACATCCAGGGCACCAGAACACCATGTCCGTGCAATCCCACAAACAGGTATGTTAGATGGTCCATATGTTCCGGTATCCTGCTGTAAAATACCACAAAAACTTCACACAGAAAGAAGAACACGTTAACGCAAATTGCGTATGCCACGATCTTGGCAATTGACTGAATCTGTTCCTTACCCGGATCAAACCTGGTGAACTTTCTAACAATCATGCATAACAGGATCAAAAGTGCCGGACCTGCGGCAAAGGCTGAAGAAAGAAATCGGGGCGCCAAAATGGCGGTCAACCAAAAACCTCTGCCCGGAAGACCGCAATAAAGATATGCCGTTACCGTATGGATACTAACAGCCCAGGGAATCGAAATGTATATGAACGGTTTTAACCAGCCGGGCGGAGCAACATTGTTGCGCTCTGCTTCCAAAACCTTCCAGGCGATAACGATATTCAGTAAAAGATACACGTTTAAAACGATCATATCCCAGAAAAGGACCGAATTGGGTGTGGGGTGCAAAAGGACATTGAAAACCCGCATAGGTTGGCCAAGGTCCACAAAGATAAACAGAATGCACATGGTCACCGAAGCGACCGCTAAAAATTCTCCCAGAATGGTAATCCTGCCAAACGCTTTATAGTTATGCAGATAGTAGGGGAGAACAACCATTACCGCCGATGCCGCCACACCGACAAGAAAGGTGAACTGGGCAATGTAAAACCCCCACGATACATCCCTGCTCATGCCCGTAATTCCCAGGCCGAAACTAAGCTGCCACAGATAGCAGGCAAAACCAACACCGATAACGGCCAAAAGCGCCGCTATCCATCCATAATATCTCTTGCTTCCTGTTAACGCCTTTTCAAGCATAACCACCTCATACAATATAGAAAATTGATGGCCCAGCACCAAGGGCCGGTTTACGACGAATCGTGTAGTTGGTTCTTAATGTTTCTCTGATTTCTGATTCAGAATCATCCAGGTCGCCAAAGATAAGGGCACCGTTGGACACCTCCACACAGGCGGGAATCTTCCCCACAGCCAGTCTCTCCGCACAAAAGTTGCACTTTTCAACAACACCCTTCATTCTGGTGGGAAATTTAGAATTTATTTCTTTGATAAAAGGACGCGGGTCCCTGAAATTGAAACTTCTCGATCCATAGGGACAGGCAGCCATACAGAATCTGCAACCGATACACCGATGAAAATCCATGAGTACAATTCCATCTTGGCGTTTAAAAGTTGCCTTTGTGGGGCAAACTCGGACACAGGCGGGCTTTTCACAATGGTTGCAAAGTGTTAAAAAAGGCAAATGCTCAACCCTTTCATCAAGAAATTCATGTTCCTGGGTTGGAAAAGCATGTTTGAATTCTTCCATCCAGATCCATTTAATCTCATGCCTCTTATTTTCAAACTTGGGAACATTATGAATCTTATCGCAGATTTCAATCATCGGCTCGAGATCTTCCTCAGATTCAATTTTGCGGGTGTCTACGACCAGGGCCCATCTTTTGGCTGTCAGGATATTTTCACCCTTCATTACTGTGGGTTTGGCTGCTTCACCCGAGGCCAGCACTTCGATTACAGGCCTGACCCCTAAACCCAGCGCTGATAATCCAGCTATTTTCAAAAAGCTTCTTCGGCCGCTTTCCATCACATCTCCTCCTTCGGATCAACGTGGCAATCCCAGCAGTAAGGGGATACCGAAGCATAATTGTGACATTTGTCACAAAATTCTGCCTTTTCAGTGTGACAATCCAAACAGGTGTTGGACAAACTCATTTCAAATTTCTTCCCGCTGCTGTTCACATAGATTCTCTTGGCGTCTCGTACAACCGTCTCCCTCCAGTCATTAAGGATCTGCATATGCTCGGCCTTCATGTATTCTTTGGATTCGACACACTGCTGGCCGGCTTCCGCCGCTTTACCGATCAGTTTGGGTTCAGGTGCCGGAGCAGCCTTCCCAAGATTGTACCAAAAAGGAAATGTTATCATCACAACAAAGATGCAAAGACCGGCAATAACTTTCCCTTTATCATACATTTTTTTATTATTCGGCATCTTCGTCCTCCATATCCTCCATACCCGGCAGCGGCTCACTGCGCAGGTCCATTGTTCTTTTTCCTTCTCCGGGCAGGATCAAGGCATTGGCCACCAGCTCGTGAACGCCGGTGACATCCACCTCGGGAACCCAGTATTCCATTCCTGTGGGCAGAGCCGCCCGGTCGATGGCACAAATGCAGGAGAGCATATTCACACCGTGTTTTTCATGAACATATTTGACCGCATTGGCTCGGGGTAGTATCCCCTGCATCCGCAGCTCCATATTCTCACCGGCATTCAGACCTGATCCGCTGCCACAACAAAAGGTCTGTTCCCGGATCGTGTTGGCAGGCATCTCATAAAAATTGTTGCACACGCTTTTGATGACGTAGCGGGGCTCATCCAAAAGTCCCATGCCCCGGGAAGTGTTGCAGGAATCGTGGTAAGTCACCTTCAAATGGTCGTTGCGGCTGGGATCCAAATCGAGTTTGTTGTGTTTTATCAAATCGGCTGTGAACTCGGTGATATGCACCATCTTGGTCGATTTAGCGTTTTCAAATACAGTGCCGGTAATGGGCGAAACCGGTTCTTCCAGAAAATCGGCCGGACCGTTCATTGTATCCATGTATTGGTTGATGACCCGCCACATGTGACCACACTCACCTCCCAGAATCCATTTTACGCCCAGGCGTTTGGCTTCGGCGTACATTTTAGCATTCAGCCGTTTCATGGTCTCGTGGGAAGTAAAAAAACCAAAGTTACCGCCCTCGGAAGCGTATGTGCTCCAGGTGATATCAAAACCGTATTTCTCCTGCAAGAAATGAAACAGCATCATGTATCCCACGCAGGTAAACGTTCCGGGATCGGCAAAGACATCGCCCGACGGGGTAATGAAAAGGACCTCGGCGCCCTTTCTGTTCATACTGGGTTCCACCCGCACACCGGTGATATCTTCGATGTCATCGGTGAAAAAATCCATCATATCCTTGTAGGCATGGGGCTGAATCCCTAGATGGTTCCCGGTTCGGTAGCAATTGGCCACCGGGGTGGCGATCCAGTCGATATTAAGGCCGATGAGATTCAAAAGCTCGCGGCCCATGATGGTGATCTCCGCCGTGTCGATACCGTAAGGGCAGAAAACCGAACAGCGCCGGCACTCCGAACACTGAAAAAGATAGTACCACCACTCTTTTAAAACATCCAACGTCAGTTCTCGGGCGCCGATGCTCTCTTTAAATTTTTTGCCCAGAGATCCAATAATCCTGCCGGCGGCCGTAAAATCGTTGCGATAGACCGAACGCAAAAGTTCGGCCCTCAGGACCGGCATGTTTTTGGGATCACCAGACCCGATAAAGAAGTGGCATTTATCGGCGCAGGCCCCACAGCGCACACAGATGTCCATAAAAACTTTTATGGAGCGAAAGCGGTCGAGCCGCTCCCTGAAACCTTGGCTAATGATCTCCTTCCAGTTTTCAGGAAGTTGCCAGTCTTCATCAAAACAGCTCCACTGCCTGGCATAGGGAAGACCGACGTATTCAACGCTTTTGGGGTTCGAAGCGTAGCAAGCAACCCCCTTTTTA